>JBNJFO010000007.1:0-19970 GCA_051746905.1 Thermoplasmatota archaeon | reverse complement strand
TGATCTTTATCCAGCAAAAAGATGGGATTTTGTATCGCGTCAAATGTCTCTTCTAGGTCCCTGAGTATCTCTTTATTGTGTTGCTTGGTCTTGTAATGGGTAACTTCCTGATCTATGGCCTGAGCTAGAACACCATATTGGCTCTTAGGATCACCACCCTTCTGTAGGTACCGGTTAGCTCCTAGATTCAAAGCCTTCATAGCGACCTCTTCCCGCCCTTTACCAGTGAACATTATAAAGGGGATATCATCTTCAAGTTCGCTTCTTATATTTTTTAAAAATTCTAATCCATCCATACCCGGCATCTTGTAATCAGAGACGACCGCATCGTAGGAGGATTTTTCTACTTTTTCGACAGCGTTCTTTGGTGAGGTGATGACTTCTATGTCCATATCATCATCGATATTCTCTAGGAAAATTTTCGCTTGATCTAGGAATGGTCGGTCGTCATCTAGCATCAATATATTCGTATTTACACGCTCCCGCTGTATTATAAGGAAATAACAATTGTTAAATATTTTTCCCAATTTTATCAACTTCAAAGCACAAATATGAAGGCCCCTTATCACAAATGCTGATTTACAGAATTTATTTTAATTACATCTTTAAAATAGCCATATCCCAATCTAAAAATCATTAAATATCATCGTTCTTTACAAAAAATGATGTGCTCTATAAACTGTCCCAACTGTGAGGAGGAGATGGAAAAAGTTGTTGGATTTCCGGGATATGTTTGGTGCCGGGATTGTCATGTCACGAAGGAAGTGGGTGAGATGAAAACAGATGTCGATAAAAAAAATAATGATGGCGAGATGAAAGAAGTCACTAACGAGATCTGTGACATCATCGAGGATTGATCAAATCCTCTATTCACCTGTGCTATTCTTCCGTGTCATATAATAGACTATTCTCTCTATCTTCACAACCCGTAGATCGGATAGAATTTATCCTTGATGTAATCTATATGATAATCCGCTTTGATCTCTTCGCCAGTTAACTGTTTAGTGAGCTCGGGTGCAAGATATTTCCTGCCTTTATGATGGATATTCTCCCTGAGCCAATTCAATAGAGGGCTGAATTCTCCGTTCGATATCTTTCCGTAGACATCGTCGACCTCATCCTGGATCGTATCGAAGAGCTGTGCGGCTATCAGATTTCCAAGTGCATAGCTGGGGAAGTATCCGAACTGTCCGGCGGACCAGTGGATATCCTGTAAAACACCTTTCGCTGGATCTTCTGGAACGATATCGAAGTACTCGTCCATCTTATTCTGCCATATCACTTCGGTTTCTGAGGCGTCGATCTCATCTCTGAACAATCCAAGCTCGATATCGTATCTGAGCGCGATGTGTAGATTATACGTGACTTCGTCTGCTTCCACTCTGATGAACGAAGGCTCTACTCTGTTTATGCGGTTGTAGAATTCTTCCTTCCCATGTTCTTTTAGATCAGGAAAATGATCCGTCAGTTTCGGAAAGAGGTAATCCATGAAAGCTCTGCTCCTTCCTACGAAGTTCTCCCACATACGTGATTGTGATTCGTGGTAGCCCATGGAAACGTACTGTCCGATAGGTGTTCCATAATGTTCTGGTTTCAGTCCCTGCTCGTACATGGCGTGACCGGATTCGTGTATCAATGAGAACATGGAAGAAAGACTTTCTTCCTCATATCGATTGGTGATACGAACATCGTCGTCCATACCGATGGTGAACGGGTGCGATGTTTTATCCATCCTCCCGTGCGAGAAGTCGTAGCCGATATCTTCAGCGATCTTCCTGCAAAGTTTTTGCTGTTTTTCAGCTGGGAACGTCTTACCTTTAAAAACACCTTCACCGGGAGTCACGTCCTGCGACAGCATCTTATCAACTATCTTAGCAAGTTTCTTCTTCATGGGTCCGAAGACTTTCTTCACCTGTTTTGCCGTCATGCCAGGGTCATAATTATCAAGGAGGGCATCATAAGGCTCGTTCTCGTATCCTATATACTCGGCGGCTTCTTTCTGTAATTCGATGTTATTCTCTAGATACGGTAAGAAAGCTTCAAAATCTGAATTTTCCCTAGCCTTCTGCCAAGCAGCCTGTCCTTCTGAAGCGGCTTTAGAAAGTTTCTCTACGAGTTCTTCCGGTATATTGTATGACCTTTCGAAGTCTCTTGTCATCTCTCGAACATTGGCCTTTTGCACTTCATCCAGGTCATCGTAATTGGATGGTTTGTTCAACTCGTCTAAGATCTTCTTGACTTTATCGGAGGTCAGCTTTTTGTGGTGTAATCTTGATAGGTATCCATTGGTTTCAGAGCGTCCTTTTACAGCACCTTCCGGCATGTAAGTCCGCTCGTCCCAAGCTAGCAGAGACAAGGCTCTTTCTAAGTAACGTATCTCTTTAGAAATCTCGATCATCTTGTCATATTCTTTCATATCCTCGGTTATTAGCTTGCATTTAATAAATTTAACTAGAGGGTATGAATCTAAAACTTAAAAATCGATGTGAACTCCATATTCGGGTAATATAACTTCCTGGTCATCGAATATCTTTGGAAATATCTCTGGATGTTCTGTGTGAACAGGTATTATGATCTCAGGATCGATCTTTTTAACCATCTCAATCAATTCTGGCTTCGACGCGTGTCCACTCACGTGGCTCCGTTCTAGCACTTTATTTCCATCTTCATCTATCGTCGCATCGTATCCTACTTTGAAGTGATCCAGCCATTTGATCAATTTCTTTTCATCGATCTGCATCTCCTCGTTGAACGGTTCGCACATGCACTTTATGTAATGACTTCCTGATAGATCGTGTCCTTTGTCAGAGAGATCGAAGAGCTCGTTCATCCTCCAGAAGTTCATCATCAGCACATGATCTTCCGGTGATCCTCTTATCTTATACGCTGGGATCCCGTTCTCAATATGGGCTACGGCGAGTTTCCAAGCTTCTTTTTCCAGCTCATCCGCCGTGCCGTCTTTCACCCTATCTTTTAAACTCAAGATATCTTCATCGGACTTTGCCCTCCTCCGCCCCCAATCATCCAAATACCCAGCGTCTGTTTTCTTGTAGTCGCTTTCGGAATACAGCATGCTTTTCTTTCTACGCTTGTAAACTACGACATCGTCGAGTTCTCTAGGATCGGGATACTTCGATGGATATTCGAGATGGAACCTGTACAGTAGATAAGCGGCCCGCGGGTCTATCACGAGTGTTCGGTCGTTTGCTCTTGAAGCCGACAGCACAGTCATGAACCGCTGGAGGTCTTTCCAAGGGAAATCGACGAAGATGAGCCCGTTAACCTCAGAGAATTTTTTCGTAAGGTCTTCTTCCACATCACCTTCTGTGAGCGTGCGCTCTGAATCGATCCTGGTTCCCTCCATGATCAAGATGTCTATCTCTGTATCTATCTGGTCGATGAAATGCTCTAGAGTTTTCTCTTCATCTCCGTGGAATCTTATATCGCCCGTGTAAAGTATGTTCTTATCGCCTTCGATCAAGAAGGCCGCTGAACCGGGTACCGAGTGATCTGTTTCGATGATAGTTATCTGCATGTCTCCGATCAGGAGATCATCTCCGTAGTCTATTGTCCGGTACGGTCTTTCTTTTGGTCTCCTTTTCCTCTGAGTGAATTCGATATCGAGAGCGTCCAGCTTCTTCAAATGTGTCTCATCGTACTTCTTCTTGTTGATCTCCGGAGAACCTGGAAAAAGAGTTCTGTAATTCTCACCCTTCAAGTCAATCTCATAATCATAGTATTCATAGAATTCGTAATCGACCCCGCTCATGCCAACATCCGTGACCACTTCAGCTAAAAGCTTGGTTTCTTCCGAGCAGTAGACAGGTATCACTGGAGAAAGATAACTGATATCTTCGATATGGTCGAAGTGGGCGTGGCTCAGGAAGACTGCATCTAGGAAAGGTTTTCTGTTCTCTACTTTGTAATCATTATAACTCTTGAGGTCTGAGGACCAGTAGTTTTTAGCCAGGTTTATTTCCTCCTCATCCAACGCTTCTTCCATAGGGAAATCTGAGAACGTGTCGACGAAAAAATCCCGATATATGCCGTCTATCTCTGGTAAAATACCGAGCTTTAGAAAATCTCTGATACCACTTTTACTCCTAGGCTGGAGGAATTCGTCGTAGAATTCGTTGAAATAACCCATCCTCCTTCCGAAATCCAGGCTTATTCTATATCCCTCATCGTCCTCAACAAATATCTTGTTACCACCTATCTCACCGACGCCTCCGTATAATGTGACCTTCATCATCTCACCTGATATGCCTATATTTATCTGTAGCATATAATTTTTAGCCCGTTAGTTTAAATATCAAAAACCAGATTCGTTTCTCGGTATCATGAGTTCGCAGCATACTAAAGGAATAGTAAAGGCATCGGAAGGAGTCGAAGTCGAAGACGTAGGTAACTCGGAGGGTATCACCATACAAAGATTGATAGTGGATAAGGACGGGTCCGAGAGGATCCACATGCGAAAATTCACCATGGAACCCGGAGCGTGGATGAAGTTCCACAAGCATGATAACTGCGAGCACGTACAGTATTTCCTTCAAGGAAAAGTAGATCTCAAGATGGGCGATGACGAGTATATTGTGAAAAAAGACGACGCGGTTTTTATCCCACAAGATACACCACACTCCTATGAAAATCATGGAGACGAAGATGCGAAGTTCCTTTGCATAGTGCCAGGAATAGATATAGAGACGGATATAATCGAGTGAAATCTTATTCCTGCCTTTTAGTAAATTATAAATACAAAACTTAATTTAACAATAAAGGCTACCAAGACCAATAGACATTGCCGGAGGGCAAAACATGAGTGCTGAAGATGAAGACGAAATATCGATGGAAGACGAGTTAGACAAGCTTTTCGAAGAGGAGGAAGGGGAGGAAGAAGATTTTGACAGCCTATTCGAAGATGAAGACGAAGAGATAGAGGAAGAGGAGGAAGAATTAGAGGAGATACTTGAGGAAGAAGAAGATGAAGACGAGATCATCGATGAACGTAGAGAACCTGCATTAGGAGGAGGTTTCAATTACGGCTTCATAATCTTGATCCTTGGATTACTTTTAACAATCGGTACAGCGGCACTTAAATTTGTAAATTTGAGCCCCCTACCGGTGATAGGTGAATATCCTTCAGAGATATATCTTGGAGACCCTTACTTTTCATACCACTTCTTCATCGGACTTATATCTGGTCTGATAGTATTGATCATCGGTGTTGTAGCTACGGTGAAACTAAAGCCGAGAGCGGAAGTAGTAGAGGTCGAGGAAGAACCCGAAGAAATCTTCGAGGAAGAATTTGAAGAAGAGGAAGAAGTAGAAGAAGGTATATGCCCGACCTGCGGTGCAGTGATACCGATAGACTCAGAAGAGTGTCCTGAATGCGGCGAAGAATTAGCTCCTCATGAAGAGGAATACGAAGAAGAGATCGAAGAAGAGGAAGAGGAGTTTGAAGAGGAAGAAGAGGAACTAGAAGCCGAAGAAGAGGAACTCGAAGAAGAGGAAGAATTTGTAGAAGAGGAAACGGTAGAATGCCCGATCTGTGGAGCAGAAGTTTCAGCTGATGCCGACGAGTGTCCAGAGTGCGGTGAACCTTTAGGAGAGATAGACGAAGAAGACGAAGACCTCTTTGCAGATCTAGATGAACTCTAGAGAAATTTCTTAAGACCTCATGAAAAACCGAACCCCTTTCACTCTTTTCTTACCTTTTTGATAACTTAGAGGGCAGTTCACGGATCCATTTCAATATATCAATCATGAGTCCCCACGCTTCCTCTAAGAACACTCTGCTCTTCCTGAAATACATGATGGCAGCGACCAATAAAGTGAACATCAACCCCGTGGAAGTCTCGGACATGCTCGGATATCTAGAAACGATCTCACCAGCGCCCAAACCCTCTCCGATAGTAGCGGTCTGTTCAGCAGCCCAGATACCCATATTGATGTTAAGATCTGGAACAGGTATCGGCCCGATGAAACCGAAATACAGCGCAGCCTGGAAGAAGTAGAAATCGGTCGTCAGTGGATAAAAAAGAGCGATCCCGTCGGCCAGGTCGAAGATCAAGGAAGAGAATACGTAAAAAAAACCTATCAAGGCGTAATCAAGTCTCTTCGGTTTGTAATTGTAGACCCACACGACTATCATGAGCGGCAGTAAGAATGCTACGAAGATGTTGTGAAATAATAAGCGATGGTAGTAGCCAAAGAATATGTCCAGATCGATCACCATAGTGAGTGGCAGCAACAAGAGTGCCTTTCTGGTCTTGATCCTCAACGCCAATAAAATTATCAGGGGTATCGTGACCTGAGCGAAGGTATCCATCACCGTCTCATACGTTCCCAAGCTATAAAAAAATTTAGATAACCGCAGTAAAATAGGTTCTCGTGAACGTGAACAACTTAAAGGGCCTTATAACCCGTAGAAAATTCAACTGGCTGTTGATATCGGTATCTTTCTTCTTATTCATGCTAGTTTTGCTTTTCACCATAGTAGGCCATCCAGAACCTTCTCCCTTCTGGTATGCAGGCGAGTTGAATATACTGTTCTGGCCTGGGTTGATCCTCAGCATATCCGCTGTTCTCTCGTCCACACTCCACGGGAGGCTGGAAAAGGTTGCCAGTATATCACTACCTGTAATATACCTGTTCAGTCTACCATCCATCTTGCATGAGATGCCGGTCGTTTTCGATGTTTATCACGTTATACCGCCGGCTCTGGATATTACTCGAAGCGGTGCCGTGGATTTCACCCGGACCAATTTCCCCCTTTCTCATATCTACTATGCTTCTAATTTCATGATATTGGATATAAGCGGGTTGAGCTATGCCCGATCGTTCCCCACTATCCTGGTATTCATAATCGTTCTATCATTGTTCTCCCTGGGTAGAAGGATATCCAAGACCTGGGCAGTCATAGCTCCGATATTCTTCCTATCCATGAACTGGTATATGGAATATCATCTCTGCAGGCAGGCCTTCGGTGTAATGGTCTGGCTCACTTTTTTCTTCCTCCTCTATCTCACCTTAGAAGAGAGGAACATCTCCTTGGGGATCTTGGCGGGTATAATATTAGCCTGTATGCTCCTTTCACATCCCGGGGTGATAATAATATCGATATTCAACCTCATCTCATTGACCGTCCTTGCAGCCATAATATACATAAAAGAGAGAGAACCGGGATATCTTTGGCCGGTGATACCGTTCTTCGCTTTTTTCGGTGTATCCCTCCTCGTAGCTTACTATCTGATCCCGGAGATAAACCAGTTCTTCACCGGTCTTTACGAAGGCGTGATCTCCGGAGGATTCAGAGGTTTTTCAACCGGCGGTCCTTCGGAAACCAGCCCCGCGTACGCCCTCACCAACACTATAAGAAAGGTCATGGGCGTCACGCAATCACTTCTAGCTCTAGCCGGCGGCTATATTCTATTCAGAAGAAAAGAATACTCGAAAAGAGCGCTGTTCTTAGGGGCTTGGTTCATCAGCTGCTACTTCTGGCTCGGGTATTCACTCACACACAACGGTTTTCTCATTGAGAGGTCTTTTTTGACCGCACTTTTACCGGCATCTGTACTGGCAATACCGATCTTCGTGTTCCTCAAAGAGAGATGGAACAGCGGTTTAGATATACGTTCGTTCCATGTTTCCAGCAACCTGGTGAAGGCAGCTACCATAGGCGTAGTTCTGATAATCACCCTGATGACAGTTTTGATCCCCATAGCCAAGAACAGCGTCGATTCCTTCGAGACCCCCACCGAACAGACATTCGAGGCAGGCAGGTTCACCCAGGAAAATGCGGGCGGGCGGGTATGGGTCATGGATACCCACGAAGGTTTATTCAGGTATCTAGAAGCTACTAGTAACTCCACAGTCAGTTTCAGATCTAGAAGATCACATCATCCGATGACCACCAATGAGGGCATGACATTCGGCTATCCATATCCTTCTCTCGAAAATCCGAACTTACCACAGCTGATGTTCACCGATTATTTCAACAACTATCTGGAGGTCCGCTACGGTAATACGACCTACTCAAGAGACGTCAAAAACTACGAGCAAGATGTCGCAAAAGTATCCTCATGCCTGTACGATTCAGGTGGATCCAGAGTCTACTTCAGGAACCCGTAGATCGCCTTTTCGTATCTTTTAGCGAGCTTGTCCCAATCGAACTTATTAACGACCGAACTATCGACCCTACAAGCAAGTGCTTTGTGTAGTTCGCCCATGAATTCGTCATCGTTACTGTAACCGAAGACACCATCCTCTGGACCGAACAATTCCTCAACAGCCGGCATGTTCTTGTTCAACACGGGGACACTGCAGGCCAGGTAGTTAAGCACCTTGCTCCCCATGGTGAGAGAGTTCATCATCAGCGGTTCTCTCGGATTGATGCCCACATCTATGGCAGATATATATCTCGCCAGGTGCTCGTAAGGGACCAATCCAGTGAATACCACATTTTCTTCCACACCCTCCTCTTTGGCCAATTCTTCCAGCCCCTTGGAAAAATCAGTATGTAGACTGCTGCCCACGATGAACAGCTGTCCGTTCTTATACCGCTTCAATATGGTCGGCATCAGCCTTATCACACTCTCCAGGTCCACCCATCTCTCCAGAGAACCCACATAACCGATGACAGGATGTTTCAATCCGAACCGTTTCTCGATATCTTCTGGATCTACCCTCCTGATGATATCGGTATCCACACCGTTCGCGACCACCCTGACAGGAACATCCGTCCTTTTGGCCAGCATCCTCTTGAACATTTTTGTGGTGGTGATTATCCCGTCGGCTTTTTTCAGGTTAAAGTCCGTTATCAATGATGCAGCGGTTCTTGATATTATCGACATCGGACCGTCGTAATACATTGAAGCGCTCTGTGGAAAATGATCCAAGTAATCCAATACCACACAGGTGTCCTGGATGGAAGCTACGGCTCCGGGGATTATGTTCGATGAAACGATACAGTCATAGTCGCCGGCTATCTCGGCTAGCTTCTTTCCATAACGTGTGAAGTTGGATAAGTAATAAGTTTGGACGTTCGAATCTATCACTCCATCATCCATGGGGATCAGACCGCATCCCGTTTTCCTCCTCTCTTCTTCGAAGAGCTTGAAATGGCAGACGTCTACGTCATGCTTCTTCGCCAACCTATCGAAGATAAAATTCAGGCGGTTGGGGACCGGGTGTCCAGTCCAATCCGTGGTGGGGATAACCAGTATCTTCATATTACCTCTTCTAACTTTGTCTTTATCGACTACAAACTATGTTCAGAGTAAAAAAAGCTGATGTAGATTATTTAATAATTTTCCATGAACCACTCTATTGTCTCGTCTATACCTTCGCTCAGATCGACTTTGGGTTCGTATCCCAACATCTCTTTCGCTTTGGATACATCCGCGTAACTCCGTAGTATCTCCCCGGCCCTCTCATCGCCGTGGATCACACCAGGTGATTTGATATCGTATCCTTCCAATTTTTCTTCGATGGTCTCATACAGTTCGTTCACAGATGTTTCCTCACCGGTTCCAAGCTGGAACAGCTCGAAATCGTTCTGTAGATCCTCGGTCAGCGATCTGTAGATGGCCTGTGATATATCCCTCGTATGGATGAAATCTCTGGTCTGCTCCCCGTCCCCGAATATAGTGAGCTGCTCATCATCCAGTATCTGCCTGATGAATTTTGCCACTACACTGCCTTTATGCCAAGAGTTCGGCCCGTATACGTTCGAGAAACGCAGAGCTGTGGTCTGCAGGGAATAGCTGGCTGCGAACGCGCTGCAGTAACCCTCGCAGGCTAACTTACTGGCCCCGTAGGGTGCTAACGGTCCCGGTACCTTACCTTCGTGGACCGGCTGCTCCTGTTCGCCCAAAGGCGCTGCTGAAGAAGCCTGTGCGAACCGTTCTATGTCATTATCAACCGAAGCTTCGAGTAGATTCAGAGTGCCCATTATATTGATATCTGCATCTTCTTTTGGGTTCTCAACGGATGGTATAACACCGGTCTGGGCTGCGAGATGGACTACTACTTGGCTATCAGATATAGCCTTCTCTACCTCTTCTTTATCCCTGATATCGCCCTCGGTAAAATCGATCCTATCTTCTGAATAGTTCTCGATACTCTCGAGATATTCGAGCTTGCCGACACTGAGGTTATCCAGGATGGAAACCTTCCAATCAGTTTTATCCATCAGATAATCTATGAAATTCGTTCCTATGAAACCGCAGCCTCCAGTTACCAATACTTTCTTCATGATATATCCCTCCTTTCTATCTCACATCTCGAACTTGCCGTTCTCCTTGAGCTTCTCGATAGCCTCTTCCTCTTTTTTCTTTAGTTTCTCTTCGTCCATGAGTTCCTGTTCCACCGATCTGTTCTGTTCCAAGAGCATCTGGAGCCTTTTCTTCTCTTCTTCTCTTTTCTCCTTCTTCATGCCGATTATCTCGCCCTTCATATCCATGGCTCTCTGGTGGTAGTGATCGGCCCTTTCTCTTATATCCAAAAATTTCTGATGCATCTCGTCGGAGGCTTCGTTCAGATCGTTAAGTTGGTCATATATCTCGGCTAGTTTATCGTGATATTCTTGGGATTCTTCGGAGTATTCGACGACCTTTTCGTGCTCTTTATCGGCTTTTTTGAACAGTTCGTCTATCTTATCGTTCAAGTTCTCGACTTTTTCCAGTATGCCTTCCTGTTCATCTAAAAGTTTCTTTTTTTCGTCGAGTTCTTCGTATTTTCTTTTTAATTCGTCCAACAGCTCTTTTTCCTTATCCAAAGAAAGCGCAGTGGTCTGCTGTTTTAATTCCATATTCTTCAATTCAGTCTTCAGCTCTTCGACCCTCTTTTTAAGGTTATCATCCAGCTTCTCCTGCTTTTCATTCTTGAATTTGATCAATTCTTTGGCTTTGGATTGATACTCGTTCCTCTTCTTCTTGTGTTCCTTCGCCTTCTTCACCAGTTCGTCCCTCTTATCCTTGTATTTATTGAGGTCCTTCCTGATCTTGTTCTTCTGTTCGTTCAGTTTATCCCGTTCTTCACGGAAGAAATTGCCCTCGTCGTTCAACTCGTTACGCTTCTGGACCAGCTGTCTGAATTTTTCTTCAGCTCCTCTGATATTCTCTTTACGTTCTTCTTCCTTCTTCTCCTCGTTCTCTTCGTTCTGCATCTTTACTCAACTACCAAGATTTTGATTTCGTATTAAGGTTTTCCCATCACTTGCTTCATAATTTGAACTTCCCGCTCATCCATTGACAGCGGTGTATCCCTGTTCTAGGGCTTTGAGATTCATATCTATATACTTTTCGGGGAAATCGGCTTCTACTCTCCGCTCCAGGGCATCTAAATTTAATTCAGGTGAAACTGCTGCCAGGGCACCTAACAATACCACATTGGCCGCTTTAGAAGTAGATATATTCTCGGCGATCTCACCCGCCGGCACGTAGTGCACTTCGCCATCCACTTCGGGAACAGTGTGGACCCTGCTGGAATCTACGATCATATGTCTGCTGTTTTCAGCGATCTCACTCCATTCATCCAGTGTCTTCTGATACAATATCAGTAGGTAATCCGGTTCATCCACGACCATCTCATCGACGGGCTCTCTATCGGCGATTATATCGGAAGAGGCTATACCGCTCCTGACCGCCGCAGAGTATGATCTCCTCTGAACAACTTCATACCCCTGTTCTAGAGCTAGGGTCCTACCCAATATACTTCCAGCCCTGACGGTCCCTTGTCCTGCCCATCCGCCGATCTTGAATTTGATCATCGCAGTTCACCTCCGAGCTGCTCGATCTGTTCATAGATCTCATCCGTGAGCTCCGGAAGTTCCTCATCCACTATAGTTCCCACATACAATTTATCGCTCTCCGGATCTTTGCTGGTGCTCTCTTTGTACCAATCCAACATCTCCAGAGCGGACATACCTTTCTTCTTTCCCGTTCTCGTAGGGCACTGGCTCATTATCTCGATGAAGGACATCCCTTTCTTATCGATGGATTTCTCAAGCTCAGATACCAGCTCGTTCATGTGGTATGTTGTCCACCTTGCAACGTGAGAAGCTCCAGCCGCTTTCACGACACTGGCCGCATCTAGACCATGGGCCGGGTTACCATAGGGGGTCGTTATCGTTTTCACGCCGTGCTCAGTTGTTGGAGCCACCTGGCCGCCTGTCATGGCATAGAGGCCGTTGTTGATCATCAAAACAGTGATATCGATATTGTTCCGGGCCGCGTGGAGTAGATGATTACCGCCGATACCTGCACAGTCACCATCACCGGAAACGACGAAAACTTCAAGATCCCTATTGGCCACCTTGACTCCTGTGGCGTGTGGTATCGCCCGTCCGTGAGTGGTGTGAAGCGTATCGACTTTCCAGTATGGAGATGGTATCCAAGCCGCGCAGCCTATACCGCTGACAGCTACGATATCGTCCTTCTCTAAATCCTGATTTTCCACCGCTCTGGAGAGGGCATTCAGGACCATGCCGTCACCACAACCGGGGCAGAAAGCCGAGGGGTAGTTCCTAACGTATTTTTCCTTTATCTCTTTACCATGTATCATCCCATCACCTCCTTTATCTTCTCGTAAACCATGTCGATGGTCGGTAAAGAATTCAACCTGTCGTAGATCTCTACGTTGTCTTTACCTGCGCACCTTTCGACTTCCATCCTGTATCCTCTCAGTGAGAGTTCTACAAGAAGTATCTTGGAATCCTCTCCGATCTCCTGTAACCTGTCTTCGGGACTCGGCCACATCACCTTAGGGCGGAAGAAACCCACTGACATGCCGTTCTCTCTCGCCTTCTTCACCGCTCCTCTTGCCGGTCTAGATATAGAACCGTAAGAAACCACGACGAGGTCGGCGCCTTCAACGTTGCTCTCCTCCCAATCGATGATATCATCTTTGTTGTCGTTTATCTTCGCGTTCAACCTTCTTACCAGTTTATCTTGAGTTTCGTAACCTGCAGTATCTCTGGTACCGTCGCCGAGATGGGTAGAACCTGTGACCATCATCTCGTGCCCTTCTCCGAATCTGGGCATCGGCGGGACGTGGTCTTCTCTATCCGTATCGAAGAAATCTGTTTCTCCCTCTTCCGGTCCTCTTCTCTCTATGGTCTCGACTTCTTCAGGGATCTTGATCTTCTCTCTAGCATGTCCTATACCTGCATCTGCCAGAAGTATGACTGGAGTCCTATACTTTTCAGCGAGGTTGAATGCTTCAACGGTTTGATCGAACATCTCCTGGACCGAGTTGGGTGCCAGTGCGATGATCTCGTAATCTCCGTGGCTGCCGAACCTGGCCTGCATGACGTCTCCCGTTCCTGGTTTGGTCGCCTGACCTGTGGAAGGTCCAGCTCTCTGGACGTCCACTACAACACAGGGTGTCTCGGTCATCACTGCGTAACCTAAATTCTCCTGCATCAAACTGAGCCCGGGACCGCTGGTGGCGGTCATGGATTTCAAACCGGTCCAAGAAGCTCCTATTATGGCGGCGATACTGCCTATCTCGTCTTCCATCTGGATGAACCGTCCTCCGACCTTCGGAAACTCCTTGGACATGTGGTTCATGACCTCGGAAGCTGGTGTGATCGGATAACCTGCATAAAAACCGCATCCTGCAGCCATGGCTCCTTCAGCGCAAGCTTCGTTGCCTTCTAAAAAGTGCTCTCCTGGAGATTTCATCCTTCTTCCTCCTCTACCTGAATAGCGAAATCGGGGCAGAAAAGTTCACACCGCCTACACACTATACACTCTTCCAGATCTACAACCTCGGGATAGAAGTTGTTGTACTCGTTCAGATCATCGGACACTGCCAGAACATCTTTCGGACAGAATTTTATACATATTCCGCAACCGGTGCACAATTCCCTGTCGATGGTGATAGAAACTCTTTTGGACATTATAACATATTGACCGAGAAAAAAGGTAGATATAAAAGTTTTTGACGTTTTAGAAGAATTATGGTATATTCACTCGGGAGGGGGCCACTGTCTTTTGACTTGGATATTCTGCCTTGATTTCTGGCTTCTTTCTGCTGTTGGCTCACTCTCGTCACCACACCTTTTACATCTGAGTTTTCCATTTTTTGTATAAATAGCACTTGTGTTGTTACATTGGGGGCAGACGTAAGCAGCGGTCACACCTGCCGTCAAAATACCTTGTTCTTCGTGTTCTACACTCCTTTGGCGCGCTTTTTTCTTAGATGTGAAAAGCCATGTAACAGTTCGTTTAGCATAGTTATATGTGTAATACAATCCGATTATCATCCAGATGAATAACAGGATGACCGTTACATTTGTCATGTATGAATTGTTCAACACCTCGCTGGGGATCGACATGAAGTCCCAAACGAAATGCAGTATTATACATGAAAATAATCCGTCTTTAGCGAACAGATATCCGAAGGCGAGGCCTGCGATGAATGTAGGGACGAGTTTGTAAAGGTCCCAAGAACCTATGTGAGCTATCCCAAAAACCACCGATGAGAAGAGTATAGGCCAGATCGCGAACTTATCTTTGAGTCCGAAACCCCCCAATAGGTATTTGGAAGAAAATTTTCCACCTTTGTAATATCCGTACACCAGCATCGGGATGCCTATGAAAACCACTCTGACAACGACCTCCTCCCAAACCGCAGCTTCGGTCAAACCCAATATCAACCTCCATAACTCGAGTTCTCCCAATGAGGGCGTGCGAGGTGAAACACCGAAAGCGCCTATCAGGATGTAGTAGAAGTAAGAAACGAATATCAGTGCAGTGAAAACATGTGCAAGTCTCGGTATAGCACTATCAGATTTCTCTGATTTTTCAGTTAGGTTTTCGAATATGTGGTGGATGTGTGAAAAGGAGTCATTTCCACCCTTATAGAACAGTGCGATGTATGATAGTATAACGCCTGCCAAGAGGAAGATGTAATACACTAGGAATGATTCTCCACTTATCGTTACAACCGGTATAACCACGAAAAATACAACGTATATTATCGTGGAATTGGTCAAGGTTTCAGGTGCTACAAGATCCACCGACCAGAGCATTATCGCGGTGTTCAGGATAAGGAATGTTATGAAGGAGATGACCGCTATCAGTGAGAAAGAGTTCTTGATCGCATTCTTAATGTCATCAAAACTTGAAGGTCTTGATCGATCTTCCGCCATCAATCCATACCCACAGCTACTGCAGTAATCTCCTTCCATCTCGCTTCCGCAGCGTGGGCACTTCATAGAGTCGAATCCTTGAAGGTGGTTTTAATGTTTACCCCTTATTTCTTCTTCTCTTTAACCTTAGAAGGCACTATCTTCTCCAGTTCGCCTTCTTCGACCATCTCGGTGAGGTTATCTCTCAGTTTGAATTTCTGGACTTTTCCTCTACCGGATACTGGTAGATCCACACCTACAGAAACGTACCTCGGAACTTTCGAGCTGGCTACTCTCCCATAGAGGAAATCTACAACATCTTGAGGAGTGAGGTCCGCATTTTCTGTAGGTACTACGGCAGCTGCTACAACCTCACCCAGATCTTCATCAGGAACACCGACGACAGCCACTTCCTGTATCTCTGGGTTTTCTATAAGATATTCCTCGATCTCCCTAGGATATACGTTGACTCCGCCTACGATGACCATATCTTTCTTCCTACCGACGATCTTCACGTAACCCCTTTCGTCCATCTCTGCCAGGTCACCTGTGTGAAGCCACCCGTTCTCTATGGTTTCCTCGGTTTGATTCGGTTCTTTGTAGTAACCGACCATCACGTTGTATCCCTTAACGAGCAGTTCACCGGTCTCTCCTGGTTCTACTTCTTCCCCGCTGTCATCTACCACTTTGATCTCCTGGTCCGGCATGACACGTCCTACCGTTTGAACCCTATCTTCGATACTGTCGTCGAACCTGGTCATCGTAACTCCAGGCGACGCTTCGGTTAGACCATAAGTTATAGATACGTTGCAACCTAGATCATTTATCACGGATTTCATGGTCTCTACAGGACAACTGGATCCTGCCATTATGCCCGTTCTGAGACTGCTTGTATCGTAATCCCCTTCTTTGGACAACTCGAGCTCTCTGATGAACATCGTTGGTACACCGTGTATCATGGTCGCTTTTTCCTCTTCGACTAATTCCAGAGCTTTCTTCGGATGGAATTCCAGAAGTGGAAGCATCGTCCCCCCGAATACCACTGTCAAAGTTATACTCATCACGTTGCCGAAGCAGTGACTGAACGGGACCGGTATCACCAGCTTATCCTCGTCTGAAGTGTGCAGTATCTTTCCCTGGTCGTGAGCGTTCTTGACTATCTGGTAATGTGTCAACTGGACACCCTTGGGTTTACCCGTTGTTCCCGAGGTGTACAGGATGAAAGTGACATCATCCGGCTCCAGTGTTTCTTTGTTTGAGAGGTATTCTTCATCATCTCTCCAACCTTTGCCTTCCTCCAGAGCATCGTCGTAGTTGACCGTAGGCATCTCGTCGCTTTCCCCCTCTAAAAGTACTATAGTATCGAGTTCATCCAACTTTGGCGCTACCTTTTCTAAGATATCTAAGAAGTTGTATTTACCCGCCTTTTCAGAGGTGATGACCGCTTTCGTATCGGAATCTCCGAACATGTACTCTATCTCACCGCTCTTAAGCCACGGGTCGGTGGGAACGACGACAGCTCCCAATTTAGGGATGGCGAACCATGCAACTACCCACTCGGGCAGGTTCGGTAACCATATGGCGACTTTATCTCCCTTACCTATCCCTCTCTTCTTTAGGAAATGTGCAAGCCGCTCGGCCTGTTCGTTCAGTTCTTTATAGGTTATCCTTCTATCTTCGAAAATTATCGCTTCTTTGTCAGGATACTCTTCAGCTTTATCTTCCAGTAATTGTCCGATGGTAGTCCTCATTTTTTAACCTCGCAGTCTTAGTTGAATCAGACAATTAAAAAAACCATTATAAGCCTTGCGATTGATATCTATATATTTTTAGCAGTTATACGGTCTTTCTTCCTACAACTATAAAACCCGTATGTCCCAGCATGTCGAATGAAGGCCGAACACCCCTTTCGCCAACGTGTATCTCTCTCTCCAAAGATTCGAAGGCTTTCAAGTCTATATATCCCTCTTCATCCATCTTCTTGTAAACTTTTTCCAGTTGGTTGGTGGTAGGGATGTAAGCCGCGAAGAAACCTCCGCCTTTCAACGCTTGGTTCGCCATGGATACGGCTTCCCAGGGCTCCGGCATGTCCACGATGAACGCATCGACGTTCGTTTCTTTTACATCTTCAGTGATATCGGCATGGGTGAATGTTATGTGATCGTTCATCCCAATAAGCGAGAGATTACTTTTTGCGATCCTTAAGTGATCTTCCCTTTTATCGTACGAGGAAACGTGTCCATTCGGACCCACGCTTCTAGCAAGAACAGAAGCCATCATCCCCGAGCCGCTGCCGCCTTCCACTACTTTATCACCACATTTCACGTCACAGTAATGTGCTATCTGGGCTGCTACACGAGGGATGATTATCTGGGCGGCGCGGTTGAATATTTCTGGCATATCTTTAACCGCCGGATGCAGTAGAACATATTCTCGTCTGCCTAGCTTTATTTTCTCGCCGTGATCCATGTCTATGAATTTACTAGTATCGACGATGCCCAATCCAGATATCTTTTTCGTTTCTCCGTCGACATCTATCATGAACATGTCTTTATGATGCCAGAGTAAGAGTTTAGCTCCATTTGCTACCATTTTATCAGTATCTTTATCTCAGATACCGATTACCTTGTAATAAATTTTTATATTCCTCTGTTTTAACCGAAATCTTAGGAAAAATATCTATAGATATTATATTATATCTCTAAAATTACCCTTAAAGGAGTGGTTCAATGAAGAAAATGATAACCATATTCGTAGTCGCATTTCTGTCGATAAGTATATCGACGATCGATTTTTCAGACCTCGATATTGGGACCCCTGATCATCAAGATGTTCTCAGCTGCGATACCGAGAAAAACATAAACAGTATTTTGAAAAAAGATATGTTGAATGATATAAAATCAGGATATACACTAAGAGGGCCGATACGCATAGACAACAACACGGATCTTTCTCAGGAGGCTGTTTTTAACGGTTGGAATGGGACTGGAACTGAAAGCGACCCTTATATTATCGAGGGATACAGTATCGACGGTGGTGGATATGGGAATTGCCTTTACATAGGGAACACTACGGATCACTTCCTGATAAGAGATTGTCATTTTTACAATGCTACGGGGAAGGGGAGCTTCCAGTATTTTTACGACAGCTGCATATATTTTTACAATGCCACCAACGGTTCTGTAAAAGACACCAATGCATCCCACTCTTGGACTAGTGGTATTTATCACCAATATTCACATAGGATAACCATAGATAATTTGACTGTTTATTATCCGAACCAGATGGGGCAGACGGGTATATACTATTTCCTTTCTGAAAACAATACCGTACTCAATTCAACGATCATCTCGGGCGGTTATGGTATCAAAGTCACCAGCAGTTCTGATAACAACGTTATAGACAACAACCATATCATGGATGTTCAGTGGAACGGAATCAACATAGTAAACTCAGAAAATAATACGATACTGAACAACACGGTCGAAGGGATATACAACGGTATGTATCTATGGGATCGCAGTTGTTACAATACAGTCTACAATAACGACGTGATCACCAATGATTACGGAATCCATGTTAAAGATAATAGTGACTACAACAAAATCTATCGGAACAACTTGATCAACAATTCCGTCCAAGGGGCGGACGATGGGACGAATCAATGGGATAACGGGTATCCATACGGGGGGAATTACTGGGGCGATTACAGCGGTTCCGACGATTATTGCGGTGTAAATCAGGATATATCTGGAGGTGACGGTATAGGCGATACAGCGTATTCGATAGCCGACGGGAGTGGTTCAGATGACTATCCTTTGATGAAACCGATCAAGGACGGTAGATTACAGCGACCGCCATTTAGGATCAATTCGAATTCAGATTTCGATGCAGCCCACGGTGTGACCGATGGAAGTGGAACGGAAGGAGACCCGTGGATAATCGAGAAGTATCATGTTGCGGGAAATGGAGTGGGGTACTGTTTCTATGTTGGTAATACCACCGACCATTTCATCCTAAGGGATTGTATTCTGAAGAACGCATCAAGCAATCCTGATGTTTATCACTGGAACTCCATGATCGCTATGTACAACACCCAGAACGCGATGATATCTGATAACGAGTTGTCATCATTCATGACCGGTTCTTCGGTAACAGCTGATTTTGGTATTTATATGAATACTTCAGATAATAACCGTTTCGGTGATAACAATATATCGAAGAACGAAAACGGTGTATATCTAGAATATTCTGGATATAATGAGTTTCATGGTTGTCAGATATTCTCGAATGAGAGATATGGTATGGAATTGTATTCATCCAACAACAACACCATCGATAACACTTCTATCCATTCTAACGATATGCACGGAATAGTGATAGATGCGTCTGATCATAACAAGATCAAAAACAATCACATCTACGGTAACGATTGGGCGATGTACATAAAAAATTCGAAATATAATACGGTATCAGATAACAACGTCACAGGTCAGGAAAGATACGGGATACATACTTGGGGGGCGATCGAGAACACGATCAAGGATAATCTAGCTTCTGACAATGGTTATCATAATATATACCTCGTTGGCGGGCAAGATAATAATGTAATAAACAACACGGTGACTAAAAGTGATAACGGTATCTATGTTTCTTCTTCAAACCGGAACCTTATCGATGACAACACCGCTCATTCCAATCATAAAAGCGGTGTCTATATTAAAGATAGCCAGGTGAACACTGTCACCAACAACAGCATGCAGGGTGAGGGTATCATATTGGACGGTGCATGGCAGTATCATTGGGATATCATTTCATAGATGATTCTAATTCC
>JBNJFO010000006.1:0-21739 GCA_051746905.1 Thermoplasmatota archaeon | reverse complement strand
TCTCTGATCCGGTTCTCTTTCTCCATAACATCTAGAGACCTGTTAGCTATCTGTAGTGCCTCCTCTTTTGGAACGACCATAACGCCGCTGTCATCACCGATTATCCAATCGCCGGGTTTTACTTTAACCCCTCCACATTTAATATCAACATCTAAACCGCCGTAACCTTTTGGCTCTCCTGCATTCGAAGAAGCATAGCGGGCGAAGACCGGAAAACCTAGTTCCTTGATCTCATCGACATCTCTAACAGCTCCTTCTATTACGATACCAGGAACACCTTTCTGCTTACAGGACCAAGAGGCTAGTTCACCCCATACCGCAGTGTTACCACCGTCTGCATCGATGACGATGATGTCTCCTTCTTCCGCTTTATCGATAGCTTCTACAGGTTTAGCCCAATCGCCGTCCACTGTTTTTACCGTAAGGGCTCTACCGACTATCTTTGAACCTTCATTCGTCTGTTGTTTTATCCCTTCCATACAGGGCTCACGGTGCATAGCGTCGGAAATATTGGGAGTAGATACCTTCTCAAATGCTTTTTTGATATCTTTTGTTCCGAACTTTTTTGAGACCTCGGATTCGATCGACACATTTTCGGTGATAGACTTTTTGACGTCTTGTGCTGCTTTTCTAACATCTTTGGCCTTGATGATCGCGCCGCCAACTATGACTATGCTAGCTCCGCTCTCTACTATCTTTGGAGCCATTTCTGAGTTTATACCGCCAGCTGCAGCAACGGGTACGGTGCTGGCTTTTGAGACTTTTTTAACGAGCTCTATAGGGTCATCACCTTTCATCTGCGCGTCGATGCCAACATGAACACCGATGTAATCCACACCTAGTTTGCAGACCTCCTCAGTCCTTTTTATTTGATCTTCAACTCTTATAAGGTCAGCCATCACTTCAGCATCGTAGTTCCTAGCGACTCTGACAGCTTCCTTTATAGTTTCGTCATCAGCGGCTCCCAATATGCCGATGATATCCGCACCTGCTTTTGCCGCCATCTCACATTCTACTCCTCCCACGTCCATAGTTTTCATATCCGCTATGATCCTATTATCAGGGAACTCTTCTCTCAGTTTTCTAATGGATTCCATACCTTCTGATTTGATGAGCGGAGTTCCCGCTTCTAGCCAATCTACACCCCCTTCTACAGCGGATCTTGCTATCCTTATAGCTCTCTTTAGATTCATAAGGTCTAGAGCGACCTGTACCTTTGGATAACCTGCACTCTTTTCAGACTTTTGCTCCTCTTTATTACCGGACATGGGAACAAATTCGATTCTAAACTTATAAATATGTCGATACTGTCAATTTATCGCTTTTTATAGCACATGAAAGGCTCTAAAAATTTGGATCAATCCAAAAATAAAAGTATTACCTAGCCTTACACTTATAAAAAGAAGCGATCCAATTTAGAATATTAAGTATTAAAATTAATGTGATAAAAATGAAAGATGATACGTTCAAAATAGTCGTTGATAAAGAAGTGCCTCAAGTTGACGTATTAGTTGCAGGTTTTCCCGGCAACGGTTTGATCGGAGGAATAGCTTCCGAACAATTGATCAACACCTTGGGTTTAGAACAGATAGCGTCCATGACCAGTGATCTATTTCCTCCGACAGCTGTTATCTTTGAGGGTGTTCCTAGAAGACCGGTTAGGATATTCAGCGGTGATGGTTTCTTACTGGCTAAATCTGACATGGTGATACCTCCGGAGTTATCTTCATCACTTGCAGAAACATTGGTTGGATGGGCAGTTGAAAATAAGATTGGTGAAGTCATAATCTTCGACGGCATACCATCTAATGGCGATCATGAAGAAGGGAAGATATGGGGTGTTTTGAGCTCTCACGAAGCTGAGAAGGATGCCGAAAAACTCGATCTTGATATAATCGATAGGGGAGCGATCTCGGGTATCTCTAGTTCATTACTTTTAACTGCTCACGAGAATGATCTAAAAGCTATAGGTATGCTGGCCGAAGGAAACCCTGATATACCAGACCCTAGGTCCGCAGCAAGATTGTTAGAAAAGTTTGCAAAATTTAAAGATATCGAAGTTGAAACGGAATCATTGATAGAAAGCGCTGAACAGTTGGAAAAACAATATTCCAAACTGGTTTCACAGACGCAAGAGGCTAAGAAAGATATAGAACATAGAACCGCACATCCTCCTTTATACGGGTAATAATATGGAAGAAAGATCAGCAGGAGTTTTATTGTTTAGAAAAGAAGAAGTAAGGAGATATCTGTTACTACATTATCCCGCAGGACATTGGGATTATCCCAAGGGCCATATCGAAGAGAACGAGACAGAGAAAGATGCAGCTGTTAGAGAACTTAGGGAAGAAACAGGGGTTAAAGAAGAAGAGTTCGAGTTGATAGATGGTTTTAAAGAGACTATCGATTACTTTTATAAAAAAAGAGGTGAACTTTCTCATAAACAAGTGATCTATTTACTCGGAAAAACAGATAAGGAAAAAGTGAAGATATCTAGGGAACACCAGGGTCATATATGGTTACCTTATGATGAAGCTATCGATAAATTGACATTCAAAAACGCCAGAGATGTTCTCAAGGAAGCTAAAAAATTTATTGAGAAACAGGGGAAAAATTAATCAACAAGTATCTTAACTCTTCGATTACGTAAATGTTAAATAGAAATTCACTTTTAAACCGCTACTTACTGGGTGCTCTCAGATGAAAAAGCTAATTAGGAAAGGAAAAGTAAAGGAAGTATACGATGTGGGTGAAGATCACTTGGAGTTTTATTTCACCAACAACATTTCGGTTTTTGACAAAGTGATACCTTCAGAGATACCTAGGAAGGGAGAAACTTTGTGTAAAACTTCCGCTTATTGGTTCGAAAGGACAGAGGATCTTGGATTGAAGACACATTTTATCGATATCACCGACGACCAGAATATGATGGTGAATAAGGTAGAGGTCATAGATGATTACGACGATATAGACGAAGAGACGACTAACTATCTGATTCCGTTAGAATTCATCTCGGGGTTTTTCGTAGCAGGTTCTCTTTATGATAGGATCAAAAAAGGTAAGGTGGATCACAGAGACCTAGGGTTTGAAGAAGAACCTGGATACGGCGAGAGGCTACCTGAACCGTTCTTCGAAGTCACCACAAAACTTGAGGAGTTCGATAGGCACATATCTCATGAAGAAGCTCTCGACATCTCTGGGTTGACTGAAGAAGAATTTCAGGAGATAAAGGAAGCGGTCTTCAAGATAGATGAGATGATCAACAAGAGAGTAGAGAAGAACGGTCTATTACATGTAGACGGTAAGAAAGAATTCGCCATGGATGAAGAACGAAATATAATGCTTATCGATACGTTTGGAACTGCGGATGAGGACAGATTCTGGGACCTAGAGGAATATGAAAACGGAAATTTTGTTCAGAAGAGCAAAGAATTCGTAAGGCAGTATTACAGGGAGATAGGATATCACGAGGAATTGATGCAGGCAAGAGAGGAAGGTGAAGATGAACCACCCATCCCACCACTACCGGATGAGATGATCGAGAAGACCAGTAAATTGTATTTGAATATGATGAAGAAACTTACTGATGGAAATTATGAGGGATAATAATGAATGACAGCAATAATTTGATATCGATACTGGATATAAAGGATAGGGTCAAGGATATTCTGAGGATCGCAGGCGAGATAAAGAAGAAGTACAAGAATGGAGAACCGTTTCACCCCCTGGAAGACAAAAGTCTAGGGATGATATTTGAAAAACCTAGCACTAGAACTCGGATATCTTTCGAAGTGGGGACTACACAGTTAGGCGGGCATGCGCTCTATCTCAGCCCAAAAGATCTACAATTGGGAAGAGGTGAGACCATAGCTGATACCGCTAAAGTGTTGAGCAGGTACGTCGATGGGATCATGTACAGGGCTTTTGAACATGACATGATGGTCGAATTGGCTGAGAACAGTTCAGTTCCCGTGATAAGCGGTCTCGATGATGTAGAGCACCCGTGCCAGATAGTAGCTGACCTTCTTACTATCAGAGAACATAAAGGCGATTTCGAGAGGAAATTAGTCTACGTCGGCGATGGTAACAACGTTTGTCATTCACTGCTTCTGGGTTGTGCTGTTGTAGGTATGGATATGGTCGCCTGCACACCCGAAGGATATGAACCAGATAGTGATATCGTAGAGAAAGCTAAAGAGATAGCCCAAGAGAACGAAAGCACCATCGAGGTTATGCACGACCCGATGAGATCCGTAAAAGATGCTGATGTGATATATACGGATGTATGGGTCTCCATGGGCGATGAAGACGAGAAGAAAAAGAGGATGGAAGATTTCAAGGATTTCCAGATAAACAGCGAATTGGTATCGGAAGCAGATGATGAAGTCATCGTTATGCACTGTTTACCGGCTCATAGAGGCGTGGAGATAACCGATAAAGTAATAGACGGTCCACACTCGGTCGTTTTTGACCAAGCTGAAAACAGGTTACACGCTCAGAAAGCAATCATGGCTGAATTCATGGGATAGATAAGATCTTGAGGTAAGGTATATCATGACAGTAAAAAGGATGTTAGATGTAAGTTTCTCTGAAACCATGCGGATATCGAAATTAGCCACCAAGATGGAAGAAGCCGGTGATGATATAATATCACTGGCAGTAGGTGAACCTGATTTCGATACCCCTGATTTCATAATAGAAGCAGCTTATAAAGCCATGAAAGATGGTTTTACCCATTATACTAATCCGCAGGGCATCTCCGAACTGCGAGAGATGATAGCTAAGAAGTCTAGAAAGGAAAACCATCTCGATTTTGATAAGGAGAATGTGCTGATCACTCCTACCAAACAGGCCATATTCATGTCAGTGATGGCTCATCTAGATGATGGGGCAGAAGCTGTCATAACTGACCCTACATGGGTCTCATACAAACCGATGATAAAGTTCGCCGATGGTATACCTAGGAGAGTTCCATTCGTTAAAAACGGTGACGGTGATGGTTTTTATCTTGATGAAGAGGTGCTCAAGGAGAATATATCTTCTAGAACCGAGATGATGATATTGAACACACCTTCGAATCCCCTGGGAATATCACTGAGTAAAGAAGAATTAAAAAGTCTAGTCGATGTCGCCATCGATAATGACCTTTTGGTAGTGATGGACGAGGTATATGAAAAACTGATCTTCGAAGGAAACCACATCTCTATAGGGTCCATGGACGGTATGAGAGATCGAACGATCACGGTGAGTGGTTTTTCGAAATCATACGCTATGACCGGTTGGAGATTGGGCTGGCTGTTATGTTCTGAAGATTTGATGGAAAATATAATAAAGATCCAGACCCATTCGATTACATGTGCTACATCTTTCGGTCAAAAAGCAGGTGTAACTGCGTTGAAGGATGGTGACGAAGCTATAGATGAGATGGTAGAAACTTACAGAAAACGCAGGGATATCATAGTTGATAGATTGAACGACATAGATGGGTTCGATTGTGTCAAACCGGATTCTACTTTTTACACGTTCCCCAGCTATGACTTCGACGTCCCGAGCATGGATATGTCCATGTATCTATTGGAAGAAGCAAAAGTTGCCACTACACCAGGTTCTGCATTCGGTGATGAAGGTGAGAAACATCTAAGGATGTCTTACGCAAATTCTACAGAAAATATAAAAGAAGCGTTGGATAGGATAGAGGAAGCGGTTCAAGATCTATAATCTATCTATCTATCTATCTATCTATCTATCTTGAATATCCATTCTCATTCATATCTCATCGAGACCTTTTCTGATCTCTTTAAGTGAGCTTTGTTTCTTTTCGAAGAGATCTTCCTTTTCTTCTAGCTGATCCTCTTTTTGTTCCAACCTCTTCTCCCTTTCATCGAGTTTATCCTGCTTTTCCTGTATCTCCTTTTCCTGTTCTTCTAGTTCTTTCTCTCTTTCCTGTAACTCCTGTTCCATATCTGTGATACCATCTTCTCTGCTGTCCAGTTCTGCTTCTCTTTCTTCAAGCTCTTCTCTGTCGTCCATGATCTCTTCGAGCTTACTTTTGACCTTGATCCTTTCTTTTTCGAGCTCTTGTTTTGATTCTTCGTATCCCTGCCTCTCTTTTTCGAGTTCTTCTTTCTTATCCTCTAGCTTTTTATCCAGTCCTTCTCTTTCTTCCTGGAGTTTCTGTTCTTCTTCCTTTAGAGCTCCTTCTTTTTCTTGGATCTTGTTATCTCTCTCCTCAAGCTCCTTCTTTTTCTCCTCTAGGTCTTCCCTTTCTTTTTCAAGCTCTTCCTCTTGCTCTTCTAGTTCTTTCTCTCTTTCTTCTAGAGCGTTCTCTTTTCTGGTAACGGCTCCTTTCCTACCGCTGACCTCTTTCTTCATCTGTTTGAGCTCTTCTTCCCTCTCGTCGAGTTCTTCCATACGTTCTTCAAGTTTGTTCTCGATCTCCTCTTCCCGTTCATCTAAATGAGCTTCCCTTTTATCGAGTTTTCCTTCTTTTGTGTTCAGCTCTTCTTTCAGGTCTTCGAGCTTTATCTTTTCTTCTTCCAGGTCATCTTCAGCGGCGATTATCCTGTCCGCCTTATCGTCGAGCTTGTTATCTCTCTTGGTGAGTTCTATCTCTTTCTCGTTGAGTTTGATGGATTGCTGGTCTAGTTTTTCTTTCTTTTCATCGAGTTCTTTCTTTTCTTCGTCGATCTCTTCCTTTCTACCATCCAGTTCTTCTTCCCTTTCGTCGAGCTCTTTATCACGCTGTCTCAGTTCCTTTTTCATCTGGCGGACGGACCCTTTATCTTCTTTGAGCCCCTTTTTCAACTCTTCGATCTTCTGTTTTTCTTCTTCGAGTTTATCCTCTCTTTTATCGAGGCTCTCCTCTTTCATATCGAGTTCTTCTTCTTTGAGTTCGAGTTCTTCCTTCTTCTTCTCGGTGCTGTCTTTAACTTGATTTATGTTCCTTTCTTTCTCTTTCAGCCTTTCTTCTTCATCCTGGATCTTTTCTTCCCTCTGGTCGAGTTCGTGTTCCTTTTCGAACACATCTTCTTCCCTCTCCTCGACGTCTTCTTCCATGGCGTCCAGTCTGGTTTCTTTCTTTTTGAGTTCTCGTTCCCAATTGCTGAGTTCTTCTTCCATCTTCCCCAGATTAGAACTCCTGGACTTGATATCGTTCTCCCACTCCTTGAGCTCTTCTTTCCTCTCCCTGAGTTCCTTTTCTTTCTCAACCAATTCTTCTTCTCTTCGCATCTGCTCCGCGATCTTATCTTCCAGATCCTCTCGGGCCTTTGCAGCCATCCTGCTTTCACGTTTGATCTCGCTCCAGATCTTACGCACTTCGTTCATATCCTTACGGATCTTGGAGGCTTTATCTTTGAGTTCTTCCTCTTTTTTCTCTAGTTTTTCAGCCTTATCTTTCAACCTTTTTTCGAGCCGCTTGAGTTCGCTTTTTTCCCTCTGAATATCCTCGCGCAATTTTCGTATCTCTTCCTTTTCCTTCCCCTTTCTCAGTTTTTGGACCCTTCTCTCGGCTCTGTCGACGATATCTTCGCCCTCTTCCAATGGTTTGATAGTTTCAGATAGGTCATCTAAAGCTTCGAATTCTCCTATATCTATATCCATCTCCGATCCATCGAATTCTTCGGTGACTTCAAATCTGACAGAGGGCTCAGCGACATCTCGATCTTCAGCTTCGGTATCTTCTTGTTTTACTTCCCTGGCACCTTTCTTCCTGCCCTTCTTACCCCTCTCTAGTTCGATAGGGATGTTTATATCACTCTCGATGAGCCAATCGTCTTTGTCCGAAAGGACGTGTTCAACACCGATCGATGAGGATTTGTAAGAATAAGAATGCAGTTCCAATAGGCAATCGGAGTCATTTGAATCGGAAGCGATCTTCCTGATGGATCTTTTCCCCATAGTTTCTTTCTTGCCGAAGTGGATACCAGCTACTAATTCACCCTTTTTGAATATCAGTTTACCGTGATTTCTACGGTCATCCATGTTCAGACTGGATTGTATATATCCATCGAGTTTCTTTTCTTTTATCTCTTCGATAAGGTCTTCTAAAACGTTCTCTCCGCCGAATTCACTCTTTATTGTTTTACCTGCAGGTATTTGCATTCTTATCGTTACTAGAATAGATAAATAGGAATTATATTTTTGGGTGACTGTATCTTTTTGCATATGGTATATCATGGAGTAATTATTATCCGTAGAAGTTATTAAGGTAAAAAACATTGATAAACCGTCCGATGATGAAAGATGGATCATGAACCTCTGAGAAGGTGATGATTAACCCTATGAGTTCTGAGGACAATTTATAGATCAAAATTTGATAAGATTTAATAACATCTATGTTCTCTAAATCGATGATATGTCTGTGAATTTGTTCTTTACCGGAACTGCGGGATCTGGAAAATCTAACCTTACGAAAGCTTTCAGCGTTTGGATGAACAGACAGGGATATAGAACCGTCAGGGTTAATCTAGACCCTGGAGCCGAAGATATACCCTACGAGGTCGATATAGATATAAGAGATTGGGTGTCGCTTCCGGAAGTGATGGACGAACACGGTTTAGGACCGAACGGAGCCCAGATAGTTTGTGCTGACATGATCGCAGTGAATGCTAGGGAGATCAGAGAGGTCATGGACGGATACGATTGTCATTATTATCTTATAGACACCCCGGGTCAGATGGAGCTTTTCACGTTTCGACAGTCCAGTAAAGAGATCGTGAGAGTTCTAGGCGCTGAAAGGTCGCTGATCGCTTTCCTTTTCGACCCGATATTGTCGAAACAACCGAACGGATTCGCTTCTTTGCTACTTCTAGCAGCTACGACTCAGTTCAGGTTCGATGTTCCATATTACCCCGTCCTTTCAAAAGCGGACGTTCTGTCTGACGATGAAATCGAGATGATCAAGAGGTGGTCGACAGATTACTGGGATCTTGAATCAGCTTTGAGAGAGAAAGGAAAAACAGAAAATCAGATCGGTATGGAATTGGTCCGCGGATTGAGTAATGTAGGTCTTCAAGATGAGATAAAACCTGTTTCTTCTACCGAGGAGACCGGATTAGCTGATATATACTCGGCTGTCCAGATGGCCTTCTTTGGAGGAGAAGATCTCGAGTCCGAGTGAAAGAGTAAAGGGCTGCTGGGGTTAGAAATGAACGTACGAGCGGATCAGATTTTCAACACTCATATATCTGGTCTTTTCTCTATATCGATCCCACCGTATTGGTTCATATGTTCGAAATAATCATCTTCTGTCTGACAATTATCCTTACCTGAACAGTAGAACCGTTTGTACTTCTGGCAGTAGATCCCGCATTTTGTATTGGAACACTCGTATCCAGCATCACATTCGTTTACCCCTTCGAGATTTTTTAGATTGATGGTATTCTCTTCACTTTCGAATTTGTTTTCATTATCTATCTCTAAACCGGTCTTTATCTCTCCTTCCTCCACTAATGTACAATGTTCTTCACCAACACATTCGATAGAAAGATTTGAAGGGTGAGCACACCTATCGTTCCCATATTTGTAAATACACATATCGACACCATTTTAAGACAAATAGTCTATATTTGTCTGACAAATAGTAATTTACTTCAATGCACTTAAAATTTTCGATAAATTGTCGGACATTTTGATATATCTAGAGATATCATGACTTTACGATCTTCTTAACTTTCTTCGTTATCTGCTTGTTCAAAGATTCATATCTGTCCACTCTCACATTTCCTTCTTCGACTACATTCAACCTCTCCATATCGTTAAAACGTAGTCTCAGATAACCCTCCTCAACTATGAAGTCAGAATAGGCCTCGAGCAGGATAGAGTTACCATGGTGGTTTATAGTTATCAAGTCGCCCTGGTTCAGTTCCAGTTCTTCGAAGGCGGACTCGCAGATCCTAGCCCTTCCACCTTTACCGATGATACTTTTTTTAACTCTTAATTCAACGCTACTCATTATATTGTTCCTCTTTTGCTATATTATTATCCATGGACTCTTTTCATATTCTCTCTTCATCTATTTTGACCTTTAGAGAAGGTCTCTTCTTAACTCGACCCAATCTTCTACGTATGTTTTCAACTTTACTGGATAATCTGTCTTCTTCACCTAGATAAACGTCTGATAGGCGACTTTCAAGGTCCATCCTCTTTTTCCTTTCACTGATCAGTATTATCGTAATTACGATGGAATACACCACTAACAAGATCGCCAGTAATAGAAGCAATCCCACGATACCACTCAAGTTCAATCACCCTTTTCATCTTGATGGTTGTAATGATTCGGTTCTACCCATATGTTTTTTGAATCCATCTTCTTTATGTTCTTGATAGGTATCCTCAATCTTCTCTTGTTGGGGTCTAACCCGACCGGATTGACCAATATCTTCCAGACGATCCATGTTTTATCTCCCACGAAGATCTCGAAGTCGTAAGCTCTGCCCAATTCTTCGTCGTCAGTAGAGATAACTCTAGATTTTTTTAGTCTGGACAGGAACATATCTCCCGTTTTAGGACTTTTTGACCCCTTCACATGTTCTTTGATCCTTATATTCCCCTCTTCTTTAGGGTCAGTTAACGATATAGTAGGTAGGAACAATGCATCTTTGTCTATCCAACCTGATTCTACCATGACTTCGTCGGCTTTCCATCTGCCTTTCTCCTTATGCACGATAACGTCAACGATCTTAGCATTCTTTCTATCATTGGGCACTTGAACTTTCCTTCTGACAAGGTCAGAATACAATTTTGTGTTCATAATTTCACCCTAGAAGGTCATCTCCAAACTTCCACAGTATGGACATTCCTTTTCATAATCTTTATACATGGAACAATTATCGCAATATGCAGAACCGTATTTATTTTCCTTCTCGATCTCATCTTTTGTGAATAAAGTTCTCTCAGATCTCTCTATCTTCATCCTTTTCTCTTCTCTTTCGATCTCTTTTTTGATCATATCCCTCAGTTCTCTTAGATTAGGGTCGGCTATACCCATGGCTTTAAGGTAGATCTGGAGCAATTTGATCTTCTTGTAAGGTTTTTCTTTTTGTGCGAGTACATAACTCTTTATCACACCTTCAAGGCTAAGATTTTTCCTCCTTATTCTCATGACCATCTGAATTCACTCCAGTATCTTACAATTTATGTTCTTCTATCTTATCCAATCTCCTCTTCAAGGATGCCAATTCCGCCTCTGTATCCTTCTGGAAATCGTCGACGTCTCTTATACTGTCTACGATATAGTCCATCTGTTCTTCGTACACCTCGAGATCCAACTTTCTAACGAGGCCGAATTCTTCGATATATTCGTCGAAGTGCTGGTCTAGGTATTTTTCTATCCTTCTGTCAAGGACATTCCTCTCGTAACCGGTGCCTTCGATATCGAATTCGCCCGGGAATATAAATTCGTGTATCTTATCCATTATGTCCGTGGTACCCTCACGGAAACTCTCTCCTGCATCTTGATATTCGTTCATATCTATTCACCCCTATTTCCGAAAAGTTCATTCTCAGCCTTTTTTATGTCTTTTAGAGTCTTGAGGAGTTTTGCGTTATCAGTTCCTCTCTCGAGCCGCTGCATCCTTTCCTCGATCTCGTTCATCAGAGCTAGACTTCTCCTGGACAGTATCGCTTTGTCACGTTCTATCTCGTCGACCTTTGTCTTCTCTTCATCCTTCAAGACCATGGAAGTTTCTTTCAACTTATCAAGGTGTTTCTCTCTCTCTAACATATCTAACTTTTTGTTTTTGAGATTGAGATCTGCAAGTTCTCTCCTCGTTTTCTCCCGTTCTCTAGTGTTCAATAGCTTCGCGATTATGGCCAATATGACTATCACGACTATCGAATAGAAGATAAGTAAAAAATTTTCAGATATTATCTCTGCGAAATTCATAATTTCACCTCTTCGTTCCATTCATCTTCAAGACCTTCGATCCTTGACTCGACGTTATCGAATCTATCATCTATCTTACTAGTTTTGTTTTTCAATCTATCTATCTCCTTGGATATACTGTTCAATCTACCGCCCATATTCTTGGACCAATCCTTAGCTTTATCTCTCTTTATAAGGTCCCAACTCTCTATCATATCTTCGAAGTATTCCTCGAAATAGAGTTCGACATGAGATGGAACGTGGCCGTATATCTTTTCAAGGGCTTGTTTTTTAGCACGGTGTCTAAGATAAAGGACGACCAAGGCGATCAATATTATGATTATGATGATTATAACAGCTGCTCCTGCACCCATGGTCATCGCTCCTCCAATCCGTACAACTTCTCCAGCCTTTTTACTTTATTTTTGACATTATCCAGTCTGATCTCGGTCTTTTTCTTCCACCCGTTCAATTCATCCGCTTCCTCGACGAACCTTTCGACCTTTTTATCGATACTATCCAGGTCACTTCTCATAGCCAATTTGTATTCCTTGATGTATCTCGGTAGATTTCCGGTTATATATTGGTCGACTTGATCCGATGGTAAGATGGGTTTGGATTTGATAAAACCCTTGACCCTTTCGATCATGCCTACATTAGGTTTTTCTCCCATTATAATGCACCATTTCCAATATATAAATGAACTATGTGTATATAATGTTAATGGAGATATAGATATTTTCCTAAATACGCCCGAAATTACCATCGATAAATGGTAATTACCACATAATCCTTATATAACCAACGACCGATATTCTTCTAACCTATTTGGGGGCTTAAATTTGCAGATGAACCGCAGTATATATAAAGACGAGAGCGGAGTTTCGGAAGTAGTCGGAAGTATTTTGACATTGAGTATCACCGTAGTATTGTTTTCTTCCATATTTGGAGCAGTAAGTATGCTCGAAACGCCAGAGAGAAGCACTTATGTGGATTTCGAAGCGGATATAGAATTCAACACAAAATTATCTGTTTCGTATATCAATATAACCAACAAGGGTGGACACGATATGGAAACTTATTCAACAAGGTTGTATCTCGTTCTAAACGATGTAGAAACTACTTCTTTTTCATTTACTGACCCAGAACTGAAATTGAGTGGGGAGGACGATGATGAATGGGAAATGAAAGAGAAGGTGACCATCAAGTTGGATAGTGAAACCATACCACTTAATAATGACATATATAACGCTGATAAAATAGAGATGGTGATAGTAGATCAAAACACCAATAGTGTTGTTTGGCGAAGCGAGGTTACAAAGGATGTATCAGCACCTATTATGATAAGAAACGTTGACATAGAATACGACCCGATGCACCCGTGGAAGAATTATGGTGATAGAGGTGAAGCGATAATTTTGAAAGCGGAGGTCATCGCTCCTGGCTTAGAGCCCGGAAATGTTAGTGTCAATGCTACTATGAAAGGTGAGGTTCTTACGCCTGAAGACAAAAAAACCTATGAATTAAATCACACTAAGGGCAATAAGTATGAGATAGTTTGTGATGTATCTACCAAAGCTGAGGACGGAACTTATCCTGTCAAATTTACTGCGGAAAGCTTTAATCAAAGTGCATCTTCAACTTACGCAAACCTGAACATAGGGGAGTATGCAGGATTAGAAAATCCACCAGATATAGTAGTAGGAAACGTAGAGTTCACCCCTCTAAGCCCAACGGAGAAAGAAAGGATAACGGTAACCGCATCGGTATATAACAATGGAGATTTTGATATAAGGTCTAATATAACTATATGGGATAATCATACCAAGACTAACCGTAGAAAGCAAGTTGTTCCCACGATGGAGAACGTGACACTCAGGGCTGGGCCGTCTCCCACACGTGTTTCAGCTACTTTCCGTATAGAGAACGCAACTGAGCATCAGATCACATTTAACGCAAGTAACTCACGGGGCGATGAGATTTTCTTGAATTATGAAGTAGAAGGAGAATGGGAGGAAGGCCCTGATAACAATTGGGATGATAATGAGGCGACTGGTACTGTTTATGTCAATCCTAGGATACTCATAGTCGACGACGGCGGTAGTGTTCAGAAGGAATCTGTTTACATGCAGGATGCTTTAGATGAACTTGATTACGATTATTCTGTTACCAACGTAGAACCTGGAGAGGACGGACCTGATAAAGAGATACTGTATAGGTATGGCTTGACCATATGGATGACGGGAAGTGATGATATATCACCTCTTACCGGCGATGACGTGGATAATATTGAAGATTACATGGATGATGGTAACAAAGTTTGGCTTATCGGATTGAATCTTAACAGGGTAGATAATAATCTACTTCAAAATTATTTTGGAGCTAATAGTATAGAAGATAGTACGTTGATCACCGAGGGCCTACGTGTTCCTATTTTAGGTGAGAACGGTACCTTCGGTAATTTCAAATACCCAGCTGTGCACAACAGTTTTTGCAGACCTATAACTGATACTGGAGGTTATGAAGAGAAGAATATGTTGAGCGAAAATTATGGTGATGGCTATTTGACTGGTGCAGGGTATGAACGCAACGGCGACAATCGATCTGTGCTGAGTTCTTACTTATTCAATTCCATTGATGGATCGACTATGAGAACCACTATGGCTCAAGAAGTCATCGGTTGGTTGGTGAATATAACTTCGAGAAGTGGTATTGACATCTCCGTTTCATCACAGTCTATCGTACCGTCTGCGCCTATGTTCAGAGATGAGGTCATTGTCAACGCTACTCTTAGGAACAATGGTTTAGAGGATCAAAATGTGACTGTTAGGATGCAGGTAGATGACGATTTCGACTTGATACAACCTAACCAGGGAGATACCTTATTTTTAGAAGGAAAAGGTGGAACAGGTTATGTTACATTTAATTGGACGGCTCAGCCGATAGGTAGGCACACTTTGAGGGTGATAGCCGACCCCTACGATGATATTGAAGAAACCAATGAAGAAAACAACGACATAACATATAAAGATCTGAACGTTTCTGGAGACCAGGTAGAAGTGAACGTCCGCTTCTCGACACTGGTCGTTGATGATGATCAGTCGGATGATGGTTATGAAGACACAACAGGGAGATTATTGAGTGTCATGAACGAGTTAGGTTATGAAGAAGGTAGTGATTATGACGTTTTCGAATCGGGTCCGAACAGCGGGCCTACCGCAGATGAGATGAATAGATATAACGCGGTGTACTGGGTGACGGGACAGAGTGAAGATACAATCCATCCAGACGAGATCGAAGAGCTGATAGATTATGAAGAGTCGAACGGTTATCTAAACAGAACAGGTACGAATGTTTTATTCATCGGCGATAATATTATAGAAGATCTGAACGGTACTTCAGGTCATGGAGATGCCATGTTAGAGATGATGGGTATCGAACCTACGAGCATCTCTTACGATGATGTTGAACCGGATAGATTATCGGGTGTAAGAAACCACAACATATCACATGGAATGAAATACTCACTCGATGGAGCAAGTGTCAGGTCTTTTGATGACGTAAGCGATCATGGCGAGGTGCTTTTCACCGACGAGAACGGCAACAACATATCGTCTTTTTACGGTGATGGCGAGAGTAAGGTTGTATTACTGGGCGTGGACCTGTTCAGCATAGACGGTCCTATAGCAGCTAATTTTACTGAATGGCCTGCCGGTGATGTGGAAACTTCAGATATGAGGGCGATAGACGAGTTCATATACATGGTAGGCAGAGAGTTCGGAAAAATCGATGAAAGACCTGAGTTACGAGTATCTGATTTGGATGTGGAACTGAATACCGACAATCCGATGTTGACCCGTTCCTACAAGATAAAAGCAGTGATAGAGAACATCGGTTTCGAGAGTGCTTCTCCGCTAGTCAGGTTCCTTGATGGTGACAGCTACATAGGTTCGAACACACCCACCATATTACCGACAACGAGAACTACTAGCGGTGAACAGGGTTACTTCGATGTAAATCCAGGAAAAGTGACAATAGAAGCGAGATGGTCACCATCAAAAGCAGGGTCCAGGACTATCCAGATCCAGGTTGATCCAGAAGGCGAGATAGATGAGATCAATAACGATTCCGTAGAGTTGATGGAGTTCAACAATCTGGCTGAGATAGATAAAGAAGTCTATTACTTCTGGGATGATATGGAGGACGGGGCCGACAAGTGGGACCACGATACCCAGTTAGCCATGATCAACGGCGAGCAGCCGCTGGAGTATCTGAGCGAGGAGTACGATGAAGTCTACACGGACATCGTGTCCGAGTGGAATAAATCCATGAGCAAAAGGTACGAGAAGACGGATTATTATTCATACAGTGACCCTTCTTCTTTCAGATTGAACGAGACGCTGGACGAGAGTGGGGAGGAGACGAATTCTGATGATGGTGGCATGAGTCTGACCGCGGCACCTCCACAACCGGATTTGAAGGCGACTCAATTGGTTAGTAATGGAAAGTTCAGCACTGACGATTCTTCATGGACACTAACAGAACCACAATCACAGGGTGTGGCAGAATGGGATGGAACAATGAATTACGTAGATGGTGGTTCAATACATATTAGCGCTTCAGCAACCAATGAGGCAACGAATATTGAAGAAGCACAATGGGCTCAGTCTATCGGACCAACGTCAAATACATTAACAGTGAATGGTGTATACAATATGGATTTAACAACACAACAATCCGTTCAGGCACCGATATCTAGCACAGTTGAAATTCAATTATTTGATACTGGAACAGGAGCTTGGGAAACTGTTTATTCCTATTCCGACACTGATACAGTTAGCACTGGTTGGGTAGAGTTCGGTCCCGATGCAACTTATTCACCTACAGGCGAAGTAAATGAAATCAGGGCTTACCTTTATATCAGCTCTGGATCTTCTAATAATAAGGATAGTAACGGAGATTTATGGATGGACAATATAAGCGCAACTATCCCTAGTGTACCAGGTAACACACCTCCTTTGAAACCTTTCAATCCATCACCTGAAAATGGAGCTACAGATGTAAACACCAACCCGACTTTGACAGTAAATGTCTCAGATCCTGATGGAGATTCGATGAATGTAAGATTTTATAATGCTTCAGATAATAGTCTCATAGATTCTAACAGTGGCGTAACTAATGGGACCACCTCAGTGACATGGAATGGATTAGCATATGGTTACCCTTACGAGTGGTATGCAGAAGCAAGTGATGGTTACAGGACTAATACTTCTACTACTTGGTCCTTCACAACTGAATATAAAGGAGGGGGTGTACAAGATATTAGAGCCTACGGACCAAATAAAAATAAAACTATTGTGACTGAAACTGTAAATCTATCCGATTACTCATCGGCCACTTTATCATTCTTCCATAAATACAAGATAAGAGATGGTAACGGCGCTCTTTTAGAAGTGGGGTACTTTAATGATAATGATGATGAATGGCAGTGGATATACATGATACCCTCTCTCAACACGTATAACGGCCAATTGAACATGAGTTCAACGAATTCTGATGATAGACAAGATTATGAGGGAACCCAGATGGATTGGTGCTGGAGCGGTACAAGCGGAGGCGGCAGTTTCGGTTGGGATTATGTGAAAGCTAACTTGCTAAACTATGTACCAGAAGGGCAAAGAGATGAAGTCAGGGTAAGATTCAATTATACCCAGTACGAAAACGGAACCGGCTATGGGTGGTTTATAGATAACGTCGGTATCTCCGCAACTCGGGATGATAGTGGAGTCGGTGAGAACGTAGGTCCAGATATGAAAGACGTGTGGAGAAGAGTTTATGAAAACGATACGCATGGAAATAACAACACAGCATGGTGGAATGGTATAGAAAATCCAGATAATGATGGTCAAGAGGAATTCAAACCAGGTATAGATAACAGGTTGACCACCAAATCCATAGACCTGACCAATGCGAGGACTGCGAACATGAGCGCTTACTTCAAATTCAACATAAACGGATCATCGGGCGCGCCGCCGGACGGTTTCAGAGTGGAAATAACACTGGATAACGGTGTAACCTGGATGCCGATAAACGTCGGTACAAGGACGGCTTACGGAGTATCCGGAGAGGGTACAGACCAATCATACCAAGGATTGGATGCAGGTAACCATTGGACTACAGCTTCCAGCCTACAAAGGCTGAACGTCGATCTCTCGGACTTCTCTGGAGAAACGATCAAACTCAGGTTCCGAGTGGTTACCAGTACAGGCTCCTACCAACACTTCGAAGATGATACCTATGACTTCGGAGGTTTCTACGTAGATGACGTCGTTGTAAGCGGCGAATCGGTCGGTGGTAGCTGATGTTGAAGAAGATATCTGATTTAACAAAAGACGAAAGCGGAGTTTCCGAAGTACTTGGAAGTATCTTGACTCTGAGTATCACTGTTATACTGTTCACATCAGTTTTCGCATCTTTGAGTTATCTAGAAACTCCAGAAAAGAGTGTAAGAATAGATTTTGAAGATACTTTTGAAGTGGCTCTTGATGGAGATAGTTATTGGGTAAATCTTACACATGAGGGAGGACATGACCTCCGGGCGCTAGACACTGATGTATACCTGTTAGCTGACTCTACATCCACCTTTACTTTCAGTTTAGAAGATCTACACCAAGATGAAGCTATAGACTTAACGGGAGAAGACGATTCCCGTTGGACGATCGGTGAAAAATTGATCATACATTCAGATGATGTTGATATAATCAAGTCTAATGAATTGGAAGCAATCATAGTGGATCAGAGTAGCAACCGTATAGTCTGGAGGAAAAATTTATTTGAACCAGGCGGACCGATAATAATCAGAAAAGCGGGTGTTGAATACAGTTCTATACATCCCTGGAAGGATTATGCGGACCAGGATGAAGTGGTTACTTTAAAGGCGGAGATAGTATCACCAGGGATTAACCCAGATGACATCAGGGTCAATGCAAGTGTAGGCCAGGATATATTGAACAGGTCGTATTTCCACCTAGATTACGTGGGAAGGAGTAAGAAAGGATATGAATTTGAAGCGTCTTGCATGGTGAATGAAGAAGCAGAATCGGGAATATATCGGATAAAATTTATATCCGAGACGAAGGATAAAACTATCAAAAACGAGTCTGCGGCTTTTACAAATATTAACATAGGTGAGATAGATACGTCACATCTGACCGAGCCGGACCTGGTAGTGGGTGAAATCGATTTTATACCTGAAGGTCCTACGGATAGGGATAGAGTAAAAGTCAGAACCAACATATACAATAACGGTGGTTATCACACCTATGCTAACGTTACGTTTTTCGATAATCATTCAGGACTAGATGAAAGAGAGCAGATCGGGCCTACTATAGAGAACGTTAGTTTTCCGACGGGACCAGCTCCGAGAGAGGTTTCTGTGTCTTTTATGATCAATAGAGAAGGAATCCACGATATCACCGTATACGTGGGGAATGAGCGTGGAGACGATAGGCATATCTTGGTTCATTCAGAGGAATTCGGTTGGGAGGAGAAAGATGACAACGAGTGGAGTGATAACAACAATACGGAACGTTTACACGTCAAACCAAGGATACTGGTGGTTAACGACCATGTAGGTTCAGATGTGTATGATACTGAACACATGATCAACGCTTTGAATGAATTGGATTTCACATATGAGATCTATAACGTGGGAGGAGGTATAAACCAAGATGGCCCTAGTGAAGAAAAACTCAGCAATTTTGGAGTTACAATATGGATGACCGGTGAATATAGTCTAGCACCCTTGACCTCCAACGATAGATCAGCTCTTGGAAGTTATATCGACAACGGTGGAAAAGTGTGGTTGATAGGTGGTAATCTAAACAGGATCAGAACCTCTTTTTTGACTGGTAATTTCGGAATCTCATCCATCAATAATAACCCTTCATCGATATCCCCAGTCTTAAGGAGTGGTCTTTTAGACGTTAATAATGGTAATGGCACCTATGGGATGAACGAATATAGAGTATCATCTGATTCTGAAGGACGGAGAATGGATGGAGACTTTGAGTCCTACAATCAACTCTACAAAAAAGGTGATAGTTCGCAGGTCTTCGGAGCGGGATATGAATTAAAAGGAAAAACACGGACCGCTGCGAATTCGTTCCTGTTCCACGAGATCCAAAGTTCAACAATGAGGACAACCATGGTTGATAGAGTGATCGAATGGTTGACCAATATGACATCTAGAAGCGGTGTCGATATCTCGGTTTCTTCGCAATCGATAACCCCCTCTGCACCCATGTTCAAGGACGAGGTATACGTGAACGCAACAGTAAGGAACAACGGTGCTGAGAACATGAGCGTTCCAGTGAGGATGAAGGTGAATGATGATTATGACATGAAAAGACCTGTATCAGGAGAGACGGCTATCGAGATACCCGCCCGTTCGACTAAAAATGTCACATTCAAATGGACTGCAGAACCGATTGGTTTGCACAGATTAGTGGTTATTGTAGACCCCTACGATGAGATAGACGAGACCAATGAAATGAACAATGATATCACCTACAAGAATCTCACCGCTAGTCGTGATCAAATAGAAGTTAACGTTCATTTTTCGATATTGGTTGTAGATGATGAAAGCATTTCTAACGGAGGCCCTTTCACGTCTAACACAACTAAAGAATTGATAACTACGATGGAAAAATTGAATTATATGGAGGGAAGGGACTACGATGTATTCTACACAGGGGGTCGTGAAAAAGATCATGGGCCATCTTCAGATATCATGAGTAATTACAACGCTGTTTATTGGGTCACTGGTGAGAATCCGAATACACTCACCGAGACCGATGTAGATGAGTTGATAGGGGAGGAAGGTTTCTTAGATACTCCTGGTAGCAATCTGATGATGATAGGGGAGAATATTTTACAGAATCTTTCCGAAGTTGAATACGGAAATGGGATGTTAGAAAAGCTCGGGGTGGATCCGGTTGGTATAGGGTATGATAATGCCAACCCAAACAGGATATATGGACAATACAGAGACCCGATATCTCACGGGTTGAGATATTCAACGGACAAAAAAGATACCATAGATACTTTCGATGGGACGAGTGAAAACGGAAGGATCCTTTTCAAAGATCAAGAAGGGAACAATATATCTTCAGCTTATGATGATGGGAGAAACAAGATAGCTTTCTTCGGAATGGGCATATCTCGGATAAACGGCCCGATTTACGATGGAGATCCGGATGAATGGCCTGCAGGTCCTATAGATACATCTGGGATCCGAGCAAGTGAAGAGATGATTTACATGATATCTCGCGGTTTCGGGAAGATAGATGAAAGGCCGGAGTTACGTGTATCAAAACTCGACATAGATTTCGGGTCAAAACACCCAATGCTTACCAAGTCTTATACGGTAAAAGCAAGGGTAGAGAACTTAGGATTCCAGAACACTTCATGCTTGGTTAGATTCTACGATGGCGATGATTATATCGGTTCGAAGAGCCCTACCATATTACCTTCAAAGAGAGAAACAGGCTCTTCATCAAATTATTTCATAACAACACCTGGAAGTGCGACCCTTGAGATAAGTTGGGAACCCTCTTTTGCGGGTAACAGAACCATCACAGTCCAAGTCGATCCGATGGATGAGGTTTCGGAGATAAGGGGTGGTTTCAGAGATGATTTTGAATTCAATAACCAGGCACAGATCGAGCAGAAAGTTTACTACTTCTGGGATGATATGGAGAACGGCACGGGCAACTGGAACCACGATACCAATCTCTTGTCGATAAATGGCGAGGACGAGAACGAGATCGATTACCTGACCGGTAACTACGATGAATTGAACACGGACGTTGT
>JBNJFO010000005.1:0-22191 GCA_051746905.1 Thermoplasmatota archaeon | reverse complement strand
CCTGCTGCTGTACGGACAATACTTCGGATCGAAATCTCCCAAACCTTCTTTAGACGTGTTAACTTCTATCTTACAGGACTGGTTCTCACACCGATCACATGTGAACACCCTCGCACTACTGCTCACGCTGTAACCTCCCGCGTACCACGTTCTTCCATGTTCTCCAAACTAGCTTTCATATTTCCTACCTCTAGGACTTTTAGCAAAACCGACTAGTGATAAAAAGTAAAACAATAGAGAGACGAGAGAGAAGTAAAAGTGGAGTCTTTTTAAACCTATAAAAACGAGGGTGTGAAAGTACAATTCCAGCCCGTGTGAGGCGATGTCTGGCCGATGGCCAGGGAGATAAGCTATGAAACGCTTGGGGCGGTTCCCCGACCACCCGGCCTCTTCTGGAATTCCTTTAGAATTCCATCGATTGTGGGAAGCTACTTCCCACATCATTGGAATCCGATTCCAATAATTCTCGGAATTTGATTCCGAGTAAGACATCGCTACATGGAAAGAAGTTTGGATGGATGCTCTAACCATACACTGAGGAGAAGTGGACGGAAAAAGTATATAAGAATTACTCAGGCTAGAAAATTTATTTTTACCTGTGTGAGGGAATACCGAAGATGTTTAACTACCCTACCTCACACATTTGGGATACTAACTATCTCACGAATTTGGGACGGATAATTGGTTTGTTTTATATATGGAAGAGGTGGAAAGTGATGTGTACTAAATCTGTGAGATGGGTTGGGAGTATTTTTGGGAATTGAAATACTGGGTCGATGGTTTTTCTTTACTAAATATGTGAGAAATGTAACGTATTTGGGATGGATTTTGGGGGTGAGTTTTGAAGCTTCAAAACGATTTCTGATAATCCTCGTGGATGCCAAGTGAGAACACCCGCTCGGTCACCGTCTTCGCCTCGTAAGGCACGTCGCCGGTCTTTTTCGTGAGTATTTCATCTTTACTTTCATTCTCTTCTTCTATCACCTCTTCATCCAGAGGAAAGAACGAGTCTACGTGTGACTGGATGAAGTCTTTTGACTCTCTAGAAACGTGATCTCCGTGGCCTTCCAGTTCCTCGACACAACTCAAGCTTTCTTTCCTCCTATCTCCCGAGTGTATACGCATGACTAAATAAAATAGTTTCGGAGCATCGATTTTTTAGAACCGGTCTTCTTTCAACACTGTTTCTCGCCTCTAAAACACCGAAAAATTAAGGTGGACAAGCCCGTTTCATTGTTCGGCATAAAATCGGTAAAGTCAGCTGGAATATTAGAAAAAAATCTAGTTGAATTGATTGACAGTTTATCTGAAGGGATAGAAACTGATCCAAAGGCTCATGAAAATTTGTTAATATTAGGAGAAAAAATATCCAAAAAAGCTGGTTTTAAAAACAGTCCGGTGGACGAGTTCTTAAAAGACAGAAAAAGTGTGAGATGATGAACTACATAGATTCGTCCATCATAATCGCCCCATCAGATATCTTCGATGTACCTACCATCACCTTTCTCACCGACGAACTCCCTATCCTTCACAACGTATTTCCCATGCGATATAACATACCTCGGAAAGATGCCTCGGAACCCTTCGAAGGGTGACCATCCCGCTTTAGAATGTAATCTCTCCTTCTGGATCGTCTCGTTTTCTCTGAAATCGACCAGTGCCAGATCCGCGTAATATCCCTCTTCGATCTTCCCCTTCTTTATACCTAGTATCTCTGCAGGATTCTCGGCGATGGCGTTCACCACAGTTGAGAGCGATATCTTTCCCATAGATACCGAGTTGAGCATGAGCGGATACATGGTCTCGACACCTGGGATACCCGCGGGCGCTCCCTCGAAATCTTTCATCTTCTCTTCTTCCAGATGAGGTGCGTGGTCACTGGCGATGATCTCTATCTCGTCTCTTTCGAAGGCTTCCCACAGTGCCAGCTGATCTTCCTGTGTCCTCAGAGGTGGGTTCACTTTTCCCAGAGATTCTAAAAGAGCTTCCTGGCTCAGGAACATGTGGTGGGGGGTGAGCTCCACGGTACAGTCGATCTTTCTCGTGGCTTCTAGTCCTTCTTTGGAACTGACATGACATACCTGTTTTTCCCCCTTCGGAAAGCTTGATAATTTCTCTATAGCCTTAACCTCACTCTCTACAGGACGTGATAGGTTGTATTCCAGCAAGTTATCACCGTTCCCTTTGAAATGATCTTCATCTTCACAGTGGAACGATATCCTGCCACCCTTCTCATAAACAGATCCCATGATTTTCTCCAGATCTCCTTCACCCTTATCGATCCCGGTACTCCCGGCCATATAGTATTTGAACAGCTCGGTCTCTTCACACATCTCCGCTGAATTTTCACACAATAACCCGTAGAGACCAAAGTCGATGCAGGATCTCTCCTCGGCGATCTTTATCTTGTCTTTCAACCTCTTCAGAGAATCGGTAGGTGGATCCGTGTTGGGCATATCCAGAACTGTTGTAATACCTCCGTAGACGGCACTTCTCGAACCCGTGAAGAAATCTTCCTTTTCCGTATTACCGGGGTCCCGAAAGTGTACGTGCATATCGATGCCGGCCGGTAAGATCACACCATCCCATTCCAAAACTTTTTCATCTTCCCCAGGCTCGTATTTCTTCTTGATAAAATCTATCTTTTCATCTTCGATACCTATGAACCTGGTCTTCAACTCTCCTTCGATATAGGCTGTCCCCTTTATTATCATATCAAGCTATCTCCTTTCTGACTATCTCACCGTGGGGTTCTTTTTCTTTGAATATCTCACCCTGGAATTTAGAGACTTCACACCCCTCTTTCCTCCATTGAGATGTATCCAGACCTGCTTTCATACATGTATGGTCTAAGAATTCCTCTTCATCCCAACCGTATTCCACCGGCACCTGAGGTAGCAATAATCCGCTGAAAGGTCCTTTTTTAATTATCAAACCATCTTTTCCAACAGTGATATTTTTTGGTAGTTCTGATGGTGGACACTCTATCTCTTTCGGAGGTGTCATGAGCGTCACTTCAACTATTATATCATCTAATTCACTTTCCCCTAGAGGTGGGAACCTCGGGTCGTTTGTCGCGTTCACCGCGGCCCTGGTAAGCGCGTCCTTCAACTTGAAGATGGGCTCTGGATAACCTATACACCCTCTCAAATTTTCTGAAGGATACTTGTTGATAGTTACGAAAACACCCATCTCTTTCTCGAATCTTTCTGGAAAATCGAATTCTAGAGTTGATCTATCACTTACATGACCCTCGATTGTCTGTCTCGCTGCCTTTACCGCCTTCTCTCCTTCCTCTTGAGTGAACATATTCTAGTTATAGAAATTGGACGTTATTTATTTTGTGGGAAAGATTACTCTATCTTGATAGATTTCAGATCTTTTCATTCATCTCAAGCTTTCTGTAGTTCGAACCTCCTGCCCTTTCCCATTTCCGACTCGACACCTACATCCTTTTCCCTGTTCATCCAGAATATCTCTGTAATCTTCAAGCGGGATATTGCTGAACCCCTCCAAAGATCTGAGCGGTGCACGGAGGTCGTGAGATACTGAATGTGTGAATGATCTGAGTTGTTCGTTCAGCTCTCGAAGTTCTTCCGTCCGTTCATCTACAAGCTCCTCTAAATGATCTCTATGTCCTTCGAGTTCTTTTTCTATCCTTCTCATTTCAGTGATATCCCTTGGAACCATCAATCATGCCTTTTTAAGGGTCACGTCGAATCTAGCACCACCTAGTTCCGATCGCTTTACCTCGATGTGGCCCTCACATATATCTACGATCTCTTTTACCAAGAAAAGACCAACTCCAGAACCAGTCGAGCCATTGCTTTTATACCCCATATCGAATATACGACCATGATCTTCTTCTACACCCTTTCCATCGTCTTCAACCTTAACGGTCACCATTTCACTATCCTCTATTATTGATATCGATATTAATGAACCACTAGAATGATAGATAGCGTTTTCGATGAGATTCTTGAATAGATACTCTAGTATATAGCTGCATTTTACGTAGATGTCGGAATCTTCGTATTTGATATCTATACCTCTTGCTTTGGCTTTTACTTGATTAAAAACTATAGCTCGGTCGATCATTATGTTTAAAGATACTTTTTTTTCGCTACAATCCTTCGCTATTTTTACCAACATTTCAGTTTTTTTGAAGATTTCCTGAGTTTCTATCATCGTATTCGAGGCTTTATCCAACAATTCGATTTCACCTTCCTCAAGGTCTTCTTCTTCAAGTAACTGTAAATATCCCTGTACGATCTGATTTTTATCTCTGATAAAATGAAAAATGGATTTGTAAAATAGATTCTTTTTTTCAGTTATGCTCTTATTTTCCGTAACTGGACCGCACCTTAAAATATCGTAGACTTTATCAACTACACTAGAACGGTCCTTATCAACTTTACTAATATCCATATTGTGTGAACTGTATGTTTCTATCCACATTTCCTTCTCCCCATTATATATATCTTCACTTATGAATATAAGATGGATATTATCGTTTGCTTTGAGCGAACTATTTATTATCTGTTTCTTGAGGTCGTATGATATTTCATCTCCATCGATTATGATAACATCATGCCCTCTAATATTTTCATCTATTGATTTACTTTCTTTGCTGACTATATTTATCATCCTGTAATTTAAATCGTATCTCGAGACCATGCGGTCTATCAAGGACTCAAAAACGTCTGAACCTCTATTTATTATCAAGGGCTTCATTTCATTCATCTAATTTTTTTCATACTTATTAGGTCGAAGATATCACACCTGAGGCTCTTTTTTGAGGCCATATTCGATCCATTACCGATCCATGTCCCCTCAGTGTGCTTTATCGAACATATTTACTTTCCAGTAAAATAGATGATTTTAATACTAAATATAAGTAATCAAATATTCGAACCTCGTTTCGAAACCCGAATCGATCGAATATCAGGCTTTTTCTAAAGTTATTTCGAACCTAGCACCACCGTGATCTGAATCTTTTACATCTATATCGCCGTCGTACTTTTCAACGATCTTCTTCACCAAATAAAGTCCGATGCCAAGTCCTGAAGAATTACCACCCCTGAAGCCCTTTTCGAACAATTTGCTTTTAGTTTCTTCTGGTATACCTGTTCCGTCATCCTCGATGATTGTTTTTATCTTATCTTCTTCCTCCTCGGTCGAGACCCAAACGGTGCTTCCACTAGAATGTTCCATAGAGTTCATTATGAGATTGGTAAATAATTCTTCCAATAAAGGTCCTGCCTTTACAGTTCTATCTAAGTTCTCCGTTTCCAATGTGAACCCGTTCTCATCAAGTCTGCCCCCTACCTTATCAATTACTTTCATGACGTGGGTTTTGATGTTCTCCTCACCTCTATCTCTCTGTCTACCTATATCTTTCAGTTTACCGACCTTGTCGAGTAATTCTTGTCCCTCTATGCTAGCTTTTAAAGTTTTTTCAATCATATCTTTATTCTCATCCGAAAGGTCAGTATCGAGTAAAAGCTGGAGGTAACCTCTTACTATCTGGGTTTTGTTCTTCAAGTCATGTCTCAACAGTGTGAGGAGGAATATTTTTTCATCTTCTGAAACTCTACGTTCAGTTATATTTTTATGTGAAACCACGATGTAAGTTGAATCCTTATAAACGAACCTGTTAGCATCCATCAGAAACCACCTTTTACTTTTGTCGCTGTGGCACGGGTATTCTATTGAATATTCGTTTATATCTCCCTCCAATAAACGTTCCAACCCATCTGCAACTTTTGACCCTTCCTCAGAATATAATCCCTCGGCTTCCCTAGAAACCTGGATATAATTACGGCCCAAACAATAATCGTCCCATTTTAGACCTTCTGAGTCGGCAAAATCCCTCCAAGATTTGTTTACTTTAACTATCACTCCTTGTCCATCCAGGATCGCGATGTGCTCCGACAGACTGTCTAAAATCGAATCTAGAAAAATACCTTCTTCTTCGCCTACTAGGTTTAGAGTTTTTATCATGATTACACCTTTTTATACTATACCTTATTAAGATTTTATAGTTATTTATCCTTTGGCCTTGGTGATTTTCTTCAATTTTACAACGAATTTAGCCCCACCTAGATCGGATTCATATACTTTTATTTCACCACCGAGGCTTTCAGTTATACCTTTTGCTAATCTCAATCCTAGTCCCGATCCCATGTTTTTGTCTCTCATAAAACCACTTTCGAAAATTCTATCTCTTAATCTATTCGGGATCCCTTTTCCGTCATCTTCAACCGTCACTTTGATCCATTCATCCTGTTCCCCCAAAAAAACCTTTATTACACTCCCGTCTGAGTGTTTGATGGCATTGTCGATCAGATTGGTGAATATACTTTCTAAAAGTGCTCCACCCCTACCCCCACTTTTTACTTTTTCTTCCATCAAATCCCCCTCAAAACGTATCTCGATTCCATTCTCCTCAGCTTGCTTTTTGTGTATGTTGATGACTTCACCGAGGATAAAATACGGGTTCACACTACCGGTAAATTCTTGGGATTCAGCTTCTCTCATCATACGTACCCTATTGATCAGATTTCCAGCACTTTTTATAGATTTTAGAGCTTTGTCGATCATCTGTTTTCCATCCTCACCTATATCCATCCCATCCATGAGTTCCAGATAACCTTGGACTATCTGTACTTTGTTTCCTACATCGTGTCTCAACAGGGAGTGGAGAAAACCTTCCCATTCCTCAGCACGTTTCTTACCGGTTATATCCACAAGTGAATACATCTGAAGTAAAGAATCCTCATTCTCATTTTTTATGGTGCTGGTGGAAAGGAGAATATCTTTTTTTAAACCTGAAGGAGGGTCGATCTTTATCTCCCCCGACCATTCCCCCTCCTTCATGACCCTCGTGGGGATACTGTCAAAGATTTCTTTATTGCCCGTTAATTCGCCTATATCTTCTCCCATGACGTAATGCCATGAACCGCCTTCTACCATCTTTATAAAAGACTCATTTGCATATATTATCCTACCCCTCATATCTGTCATGGCGATCCCGTCTATGAAAGAATCCATCCCTTTCTCCATCACCTCGACCTCCCTCTTACTCCTTTTTAAAGAAGTGATATCTCTGATGACCAGAACGATAGATCTCGGGTCTCCCCCTCTATCTATAACACCCGCCGTTATCGTGACCGGTACGTTCTTACCAAATTTTCTGGGGAGTTCCATCCCCCATGGACCTTTCTCACCGAATTTTATCGCTCTCCGGATAATCATTTTCATGTGTTCTTTCTTGTTTTCTGATAAATTGTTGAACCATCCCGTATCTTCGACCTTGGTGTCCTTCATCTCGCTTTGGTTATATTCAAATAACATTGTAAAAGCGGGGTTTATCAGTTCCACCTTCCCTTTTTCGTCCACCACCAACAAAGGGTCCACCATGGCTTCTGTTATGGTGGTCATCTCCCTTTCGGCTTCTCTAGCACGTAGAAAAGCTTCGGACAATTTCGACGTCCTCTTCATGACCTCTCTTTCCAACTGCTTTTTAGTCATCAGGTCAAGTTTCTCTTCTTCCAGGACCCCTTCTGGAAGTGTTTTTAATATGCGGGCGAATATCGGGTGGTCATCATATCTATCTCTGACCGTCAAAAATGCTTCCGACAATTTAGTTTCAGCCAACTCTCTGGATGTTAACGTGCTGAGGAGTTCTATAAGATCCAGGTATAATTTTGTGAATACTGTCAATATAGCACTGACCCTGTTCGGTCTGTGTAGATTTTCGATATTATCCATGATCGTGTTCTCTTGGATCGTTCCATCTTCATCGAGATCCGTCCCCTCAAAAAGTACGGGATTGCGCTGGAAATACCTACTTAAAGTCCCCCTCAACGGTTTTTCTCCCATGAAATCTCTTATCTCTTTCAGATATGTATTTGTGATATCTAGAGATATCTTGAGTGCTAATAGGTCATCCCTCTGAAGGGCCATCTCCGTGAGTTCCTCTCCCGAATATTTCGTTTTATCTTCTATAGCCAGATGATACATGTATTCGCTCCATGCCAGAGATAACAGAGCCACGGTTGATAAAAACGAAGTTATAATAGGTGATATGATATCTCCTTTCAGAAAGAACATCATCAAAGGTATATTCAAGACTATGATCAAGAATATCCCGAACAACCTTATCAACCCGAATCGGTAATTTTTAAGGGTCTCGACCAGATCCATGTCAGTGAACCGTTTAAAATTAAGAAAAGAATATACCTCCTGTATCAGGATCATGCATACTCCGGCCAGGAATAATATTAATGCGGTGTTCTTATATAAACTATTCAAAGCCCCTTTAATCGTGATCATGGCGAATATCAAACCCATCATAAAGATGAGTATCGCACCGGTGGGTCTCAGAAAATTTATACGTTCACCTTTTAAAGAAAAAGTATTTTTCACGGAATAATATACGAAGAAAAGTGAAGCTATCAAGGATATTATTCCAAGTATGATCTCCATGAACATATAACTATCCATGTTTAATCATCGCTTAAAACCTTTCTTATCTTTTCAAGGTCGGAACCCCCGAATAGGTCAAGGTCTAGACTCAGTAGAAAGATCGTGTCTTCTCCTTCGACCCGGCCCACAACTTTTTTAAGGAATCTCAATGTCGAATCTATCCCGTTGGCAAATAAGATCTGGTCTAAAGAATCGATCACCACCACCCCTATGTAATTATTCTCGACAAAATCAGATATCACCTCGTTCAATTTGTTGATATTGTTAGGACTGATATTTTTTCCTGAATCCTTAGAGGTTATCCTATATATCGACATCTTACTCGGTTCATATCTGAATTTCAATTTTACTATATTTTCTTCGCCGTTTTCTATATCCATATGTTTGTATTTTGATAGGCATAAACAGTGGAATCCCGCATCCCGAGCTTTTTCGACTAGATCGTAAACTTTTACAGGTTCTTTCTCCGTGTACAACCCTATCGTTCCCGGCTTGAGTTCTTCGTATATATCCGGTACGTCCACTTCACCCGATACCTCTTCCAATATCCCTTCATGATAAAGGTAAGGGCCATGAAATTTGATCATCTCGTTTGCCCATTTCACGGCTTCAAATTTTGATCTTTCACGGATGATACTATAAGTGATTTGAAATATATCTTTGTACTCGTCGATCACTTTACATGCCCATGATTGGTTCTTGATCACCCTCATTATATTATCTGGAACCTCTTCAATAGTCATGTACTCTAGAGCATCCTTATCAAACACGACCTGGCCTCTTTTATGGCTCACCACATCGGATAGGCCCATAGCTTCCAAATGATCTTCGAATCTAAAGGAATATTCGCCCAATTCCTTCCCCGGTACAGATTCACGGTAAGTGTTCAAAAAATCAAGATATCTATCCATCAAAGGAGAGAGGTCAGATATGATCTTTTTAGAAGAAGTTATCTTTTCTCTCGGTAGATTGATAGCGTAGGCTATGATCAAGAAGGTCAATATATTTAATATTCCGGATAAGGGGGGAAATTGTGGATGACTACTTAACCATAGATTTGAACCCATGACTCCGATGGAATTGATACCGACCCAAGCGAACAGGATCAATGATAATTTTCGCTTTATTTCCGGATACATTTTCCATGCTCTTACTGTGATGTAAGACATTCCAACTATCTGCCCCAAAGCAGAAAGATAATATAGATTTGTGAACCGTGGATCAAAAGAATATGTCCAACCAAAATTTGACCACATAATATCGAACGGTGTGAAAACCAGTGCTATAGATGCGGTCGGTAAAAACAAGAGGATCAAGAGATAATAAGGTTTATCTTCATCGTATATGTAGAACATACATACCAAAAGAAACGATGCCCCTACCATCGTTGCGAACAAAGCTAAGCCAAAAAATAAACGTGATATATCCAGTGAAGGCGCATTCCTGTGTATGAATACAGATATCTGCCATATCGAAAACATGAGACCAGATAAAAAGAAGCTCTTAGAAGCGGGCGTTTCTTTATTCTTTATAAAAATATATATTGCAATTCCCATTATCACGGGGATTGCGGCCAGGTACTGGAGCGTCCATGAGATGAAATGCCATTCACTCATACGGGACCCCTTATGTAAAAAAAATGTATATGATACCATGAGTTCCGATGATGATTCCTATCGTTTTGAGTTTGTTTTTCATATCACAATTTTTCATAGTTTTATCAATCCGTTTATTACCTTATCACTTTTATATTTTTCAACTTCGATTTGAATTCAATGGATAATAATAGATTTTTCCTAAAATATCATCAGCATGATGATAAAATTTTACAGAATACCATTTAATAATTAAAAGCGATAAATTCATCGCTGTAGAACTTTTTCAAACTCCTTCCATTCAGACCTGGCGAACAGGTCAAGGTCTATACTAACTAATAAAATTGAATCCTCATTTTTTATGAGTGACACTATCTTTCTCAAAAACCTCAGGGTATTATCTATGCCATTCGAGGACAATATCTGGTCTAACGAATCGATCACCACCACCCCTATGTAATTTTCATTTACAAAATCAGATATAATTTCATCTAATTTCTTCATATTCTTAGGGCTGATATTTTTATTGGAAACATAGCTGCTAGAGTATATCCTATGTACTAGCATCTTACTAGGATCGTCTCTGAATTTTAATTTGATATTATCTTCATCTTGATTCTGGATGTCCATATGCCTATATTTTGATAGATATAGGATCTCATAACCCCGCCTCCCGGCTACTTCTGCTAATTCGCAAACCTTCTTTGGTTCTTTCTCCTTGAATAATCTTATCGATCCAGGTGGAAGTTTCTTGTAAATATCGGAGATCTCTACTCCTTCAGATATTTCATCCAATAAGCCGTGGTTATAAAGGTAGGGTCCGTGGATCTTCATTATATTATGAGTCCATTTCAAGGCTTCGGGTTCAGAATATTTCTTGATCCATTCGTAAGTTATTAGAAAAAGATCTTTGTATTCTTCTTCAAGGTTCTTTACCCACGATAGTTTTTTGGTCACCCTGAGTATCGTGTCCGGAATATTTTTTATTTTGGTATAATCTAATTCGTCTTGTTCAAAAATGAGCTCACCCTCTTTATAAGAGATTATATCCGATAAACCCATGGCTTCGAGAAAATCATCGAAGCGGAAGGCGTTCTCCCCCAATTCTTTCCCCGGTATCTCCGAATGGAATTTGTTCAGGAAACATAAGTATGATTCTGAGAGCTTCGGATATGATATATTGACCCCTTCAAGTGGCTCTATATCCTTTTCTTTGATAGAAATAGCATATGCGATAAATAGAAACTGTAAAGTCGTTATTAATCCTCCGAAGGAAGGCGATTGTGGGTAGAGAACAAGTATAACATTTGTTGAAAAGATCCCAACGAAATAAACGATAACAGTTGCAAATAAAATGATCTTGATTTTTAATTTGATGGTGATAGATCTGATCTTCTTTATTATCCAGATCCCGATAACAGATGTTGCTACGATATAAAAGATGAGGTTGATGGCAACGAGATATAAAAACCAGCTGTATGGTTCATAATTCCAGCCATAATTAGTCATCACTACCTCAAATGGACCATAAAGTATCACTGCGAATGATATTACGAAAGAGGGGAGAAGGATCAAAAGATTTTTTAGGTCTTTTTTGTACATAGAAAGCAGCATCAATGAGATCAATCCAAACATGACAAAACCGAACGAGCTAGATAATCTAAAGGAAATATGGGATACAAAGGCAGTGGGAGCAGATCTATGAACAAAGACTATCAAATTCCATATCATCACACTTACCCCATAAAAAAAGAATATTTGAGTTACTTTGGATATTCTACTTTTAGAGTAAACATAAATAGATATTATCAATGAGATTATAAAACCTATCAGGTATTGAAAATTCCAGGCTAAAAACTGCCACCCACCGATATTGATCATATTAGACAGTCCTCAATGTTTCAATGATGTCATATTCTTTGGGTGTTATCACTTTGGGAGCTTTATACTGCCCGATAGGTTCGTCTCCATCCATCTTTTTCAGAGTATATCTTTTAAAGGCTCCCTTTTTCAGATATTCAACCTCGATCACGTCGCTGGGATCGCTTATTCCAAAGTCATCAACATATTTTTCAAAAAATTCGTTCTCTTCCTTGAGAGCTTTGTAAATCCTCTTCTCTGCCTCTTTTCGATCATATTCCCAATCTTTTTCCATGAGGAATCGTAATCCCTGCTTTACTTCGATACTTTTGGTGACCGCCCAGTTGCTAGATCTTCTCCATCCAGCCCTTTTTAACGTTCTAAATATGATACCTTCGTTGGCTATGAAATAATCGCTGATATTCAGCATATTAGCTTCTCTACTTTCAAATTCAAATAAAGGCATACCGTCCTCTCTAATCTCAGCTACCCTCAATAGGTCCTTTTGATCATATCTTATCAAAGGACTACCGAACGGTGTCACGATCATCTTATAAACTTCACCTTCTTCTAATTCCGAGATCTGGTGAAAATTACCATCTTTATCAATAAACTCCATGAACATAGCCTTCATATTTGGCATCAATTTTGTCCTGTTCTCCGGTGAACCCATCATCAATCCCATCTCAGTAGACCCGAAAAGATTTAGTGGGGTTATTCCGTATTGTTCTTCTAAATAATTCGAATAGAGTATAACATCCTGACCTCCAGTGGTCAGTCCTTTGGTAGACAATTCATCTTTTGCTGTTGAGGTTTTGTTAGAGGTCAGCCTCTCTTTTAGATATAACATACTTACGAGTATTTTTTTGATGCCAAAACTCATACTGCGAAGATTATCCCGATACACTTCAGCTGGTTCTGTAACCGCTTTAGAGAAAAGATAAAGCGTAGGTGCGACTGCGAATGCGACATTTAGTTCCTGTCCCTTTTTTAGATGTTTTAAAATATAGTACAATTTGTCTTTCATATTCGGCATGTTATCCGTAACTTCAAAGGATGGGAATAGGTCGAACTCCTTTTGGAGATAAAAAGTACCGTACCCAACTATGTAAGGTATAGGTACGCCCATATTCAATACCGTATCCCCCCGTTCGATGCTGGTTTCACCGGTTTTTTCAGAACCTGATAATATGATGGCCTGTATTGCAGACCGCCCCACGTTGTCTAACCACCTTTTACTATGGACGATCCATTTACTCTCTCCTGTGCTCCCTGTTGTTTTTACGACACACCCATATTCACCAGGTATCCAGTCTTCGATCAAATGTTTGTGTCTCTTTTCAATACCTTCATAATAATCTTTCCAGCTCATCCCATCTGGTTTTGGATCCTCTTCTACAGCTTTCTCAATTTTTTTACCATATTTATATAAAAAATTATAATCTTCGTACGTAGTCACCGGGATATCATCTAATCCATCGAATCCATCCGGACACAATTTATTCGCTGTTTTCGTTCTGGACCATCTCTCAAGGTGCTCATTCAGTTTCCTTTTGCTGTACTCGAACTGTTCAGAAAAATCCTTCTCGTAAAAAGAACAGTATTCATCCCAAAGATCCTTATTTCCCATGAAGTTCACTTTCCTGCTTTTTGAGTTCAATATTATCAGATTATATTAAATTTATGTGTGATTATCCACTGAACAAAAATTGAATAAAAAAATATCGATCTTTGAAAGATAACCTGTTTATCTTATAACAATTTACGATCATGATCTACTCTATTATTCCTTGAAGAATAAAACAATTGTATCACTCTCTTCGTTACCTGCTGATGACTTGACCAAAATGGGGATAACCTTCATCTCAAGCTCTCCATAAGCTCGAGTGTTCAAAGACATTGTGAATTGCTCCGATCTAGGTTCATTGAGCTTTTCGATGACCTTCTCTTCCTCCTGATCACAAAATAAGGCTTCGAAAGCATCGTTCACCCGCTCTATCTCACCACGTTTCGATACAGATATGAAAGGAACTGGTATACGGTCGATCGATCCTCTTTCATACATGAACTTTCCGTGGTCGGTAAAGATATCGAGGGTCCACTCAAAAGCCTCTTCTTCTGACTCTTCTTTGATCATATTATAAGTGTAAAGCAGTATCGAGCTGAGTTCATCTATAGACTCATCCGGCCAACTTATCTTCTCGACGACATCCAGTATCTCACAGGGGTATCTCTTCATCTTCTCGTATTCGAATGTGTTCTGGCCCAGGAAAACGAAGCCGTTCTTATCCGGATCGAATTCTTCCAAGCCCATCTCTTTTAGAAGGTCTTCATAGGATCGTTCTTCATCCGATGGTTTATTGGCTTCTATATCCTTCTTGAATTTACTCAAAAAGATCACGTAGTATTTTGCCAGTCCGAAATAACTTTCATCTGAGTGTTGAACATCCCCCACTTCTTCTCTGGTCAGTGTGGCGGAATATCCTAGGGATAAAGTCATAGCACTGAAAAAGAGCGCGCTGAAAGAAGATGTTTCTGGTTGATAATTACTAAAGGTTGCCAGTATTATCTGCCCTGCTAAAGCGATCATCAAACCATAAAAGATGTATTTTGCCCTTTCTCTTTTCAAGAGATCCGTAGATTTGAAAAGTACAAAAAAACAGAGAACGATACTCGCTATCAGATACACCAGATTCAGATGTGTTAAAGCGTGGAACCACGAGTATAGGTTATAACTCCACCCGCCGTTGTTTTTCATTACTTCAAAAGGTTTTATGAATATCGTTACGAAAAACATAAACGACGGATAAACGAATACGTACTTGATATTTTTAAATTCCTTGACAACATAGATCACCATCAGCAGCATCAGTGGTGCTATGAAGTAAAATAAACCCATGGATATCGAGAAGTATTTCTCAGACAATCCTGGGGTGAACGTGTTCTTATGCATGAAAAAAAGGAAGTTCCATGAAGCTATGATCGCGCTCAAAAATAGGAATGTCTTCGTCAATCTGGTCGTACCACGTTTTTTGAACACCCATAACGAGAAAGATAGAACCAAGACACATCCAGCGATATTCTGGATACTCCACGGATCGATATTTATTTTATTAGCCTCCTTGACATTTTTGACCTTGCTAACAATATTAAATCAATTTTAGTTTAAAATGTTTTCCCTAAACTGCTAGTATGTTATTCTGCTACGTGACCAAAACTCTTATATCTACATCATTTATCGTGCATTTACCGTGGCCTAGGCCAACACTATCCATATCAAAAAATCTCAATATCCAAAGGAGGTTCCCTCGTGGCTCTGAAAGAAATAAAAAAGGTAAAAGAAGCGGAAAAGAAAGCCGTGAAGAAGATCGAAGAAGCGGAAAAGAAAGCTGAAGAGAAGATCAAAAAAGAGAAAGAAAAAGCTCTTCAGGAAAAGGAAGACGAGATGTTCTCTTTGAAGAAGAGTTTCGAGCAGAAAAAGAAAGAAGAGGAAGAACAGGCAGAAAAAAGAGCCAAGGAGATAATAGAGGAAGGGGACGAAGAATCTGAAGATATCGAAATTCGAACGGAAGAGAATCTTCAGAAAGCCGTCGAACATGTTATTAAAAGGGTGCAGGAGGTATAAATATAATATTTCCAGAGCGGATGAAGGACCTGACTATAATCGTCCACAGCGATTACATAAACAGAGTCGTTGATTCGCTTCACGAAAGAGGTATAGCCGAGATATCAGATGTTGATAGAGATATAAATGTGCAGGAACATGTAGAAGAATCCGGCATACCTGACATTGTAAGGACCTGCACTGATTACGACATGAAGCTTTCTTCAGTTATAGATATATTTCAGAGATTAGAAAGAGATGAGGGCGGCATTTCAGAATTCATAAATCCCTCCGAGATAATCCAGATCGAAAGAGAAAAGAAAGATATCCCTGAAGTGATGGACGATACCGACAAATTGATGGATCAGGTAGGAGACGAGGTTGTATCTTTAGATGATGAATTGTCAGATATCTCTGAGAAATTGAAAGAACTAGAATCAGTTAAAGAGAACTTAGAATTGATGAAAGGTATGGATATCGACCTTTCGCACATAGGTGAATCTCAATACACGGTATTCAGAGCTGGAAAAACCACCAGCCCGATAAAATTCAAGAAGGCCATATCTAAAGTAGACGGCGCTTTCCACCACATCCAGAAAGTCGATGAAGAACTGCACGTAGTTATAGCCGGGGCTTATATCAGGAAGGAAGATGAGCTTGACGGTGCCCTAAGGAAAGGAGATGTTAGAACATTCGATCTCTTGAACTTGAAGGGGGCTGTTAAAGAAGCACACAAAAAAGTAGATGATAAGATAGAAGAACTCGAAGCTAGGAAGAAAGAGCTCACTGGAATGTTGGAAAAGTTAAAAGAAAAGTGGGAAAAGAATTTCTTAGTCACCAGGGAAGAATTATCTATTTACAGGGAGAAGAGAGAGGTTTTCCAGAAATTCGGGAAGACAGAATCTACAGGTATAATCAAGGGTTGGACTCCTGAGAAGAACCTCAAAAAAGTGAAGAATGTCGTGGATAGGAACTCGAAAGGCTGTTCTTACGTTTCAGCGGAAGAACCAGAGGATCCCGATATAGTACCTACTAAGTTACATAATCCAAAACCCATAAAGCCATTCGAGCTTCTCACCAACATGTTCGCACCGCCCAGATACGACGAGATCGACCCGACTTTCATACTGGCACCAGCTTTCGTTCTTTTCTTCGGACTGATGCTCGGAGACGCCGTTTATGGTTCTCTCATCATCATCACATCTGTAATACTTATCAGGGGCATGGGAAGGATAGAGAAAGGTATGAGAGATTTTGGTTATCTGATGCTTGCTACAGGTGTTTCTACGTTCATATTCGGGATACTCCAGGGTGGTTATTTAGGGCCGAGTAAAGGCAATCATCCGAATCTGATCGGAAGATTTGGTTTGCATCCACCTACGGTTCTCAACACACTCGAAGGGCAGGGCCCTTTGACATTGTTGATCATCTCACTGATCATCGGTTTAGCTTATCTGAATATCGGCTTCGTTTTAGCCTTCGTGGAACACCTGAAGCGTGGACATTACAAGAATATCTTACTCGAAAATGTTTCATGGTGGACTCTGCAGCCAGGTGGATTTATCTTACTATCAGGAAAGCTGTTCGGATGGTTCGAAGGATTCTACCAACCGATCCATTACACGATAGCGGCTGTTCTATCGGTAATAGGACTTGTCCTGATGGTCATACGGTCTAAAGGTCTATCTTTCTTCGATCTGACCGGTTTCATAGGCGATTTCTTATCTTTCGCTCGTATATTGGCTCTTGGCCTAGCGACAGCGGGGATAGCCCTGACGGTCAATGTTTTAGCCGACCTTATAGCCGGAGCGAAGATGCCGATGATACTAGGGGTCATCTTGCTCTTGGCCGGTATCGGAGCGATAGTCAAAGGATTCATGGATAAAGATATGATATTCAAAACCATCGGCGCATTAGCAGGGTTGATGGGGGTTCTGGGGACATTGGGTGGGGCAGGGTATATTAACGCATCATATCCGTTTTACATCTTGGCGATATTTGTTATGATCGGGGGGCACCTCATAAACGCGGTCCTTCAAGCGCTGGGTTCCTTCGTGCACTCCCTCAGGTTACAGTACGTAGAGTTCTTCGGTACCTTCTATGAAGGTGGAGGTTCTCCCTACGAACCCTTCGAACCGAAGAGAGAACATACTAAATTGAAAGATAAAGTAAAGGAAGTGATGGAATGAATAAGAAAATATTGCTGTTCACCACAGTGTTCATCTTCGTTCTACTCCTGTTCGGCAGCTTGGCGAGTGTTCAAGCCCAGGAGAGTCCAGAGGGTAAAGTGGATATCTTGGTCGACGGGGAAGACGTGGGACGTAACACCTCGATGTACGTTTCAATGGACAAGGAGAATGAAGTCTCCTTCTCGATAGACACACAGGACACTCTGGACTTAGAAGATGCGAACATAACGTGGGATATCAGCGGTGAAGAAGTTTCCTATAGAGAAAATATGACTCACGGTTTCAAGATAACAGACGATTCAGATTCACAGGATTTCTATGTTAATCTGACCGTTGGATCAGATGGAAAGAATTACACGGACTCTCTTACCATTACAGTTAACCAGGATAAGAGAGGAACTTTCCTGACAGCTCTGGGCGCTGGACTGGCGGTAGGTATAGCCGGCATGGGTGCGGGTATAGGAGTAGGTATAGCCGGTGCAGCAGGTGCTGGGACCATAGCCGAGAAACCGGAAAAGTTCGGTAAATGTCTCGTTTTTCAGGCTCTCCCACAGACCCAAGCTATATACGGGCTACTCACGGCGGTGTTGTTGTTACTGTTCACGGGAGTTATAGGTGGAGGTGATTACGTCCCTCTTTCCATAGGTCTCGCGGCGGTGGGTGTAGGGCTAGCCGTCGGTATAGCGGGACTATCCGCTATCGGTCAAGGTATAGCGGCCTCTGGTAGTATAGCGGCTTACAGCGAGAGGGAAGACCTCTTCGGTAGAGGTATGGTTTTCTCAGTTCTTCCTGAAACTCAAGCAATCTACGGATTACTTGTTGGAATACTGATAATGGTATTCACTGGCTTACTGGGGGGTAGTATCTCAGCGGACATGCTCGGTGATAAAGGACTCGGTTTAGCCGTCATCGCCATAGGCGCTGGGATAGCGGTCGGCGTAGCCGGTCTTTCAGGCATCGGTCAGGGCATAGCCGCAGGTGCAGGTATAGGCAGCGTGGCCGAGAAAGAGGAACTCTTCGGAAAAAGCATGGTGTTCTCGGTACTGCCAGAGACTCAAGCAATCTACGGTATGCTCGTAGCGATTCTGCTCATGGTGTTCTCAGGATTACTAGGCGGATCGGCTAAGGAATTCATGGCAGGTATCTCGGGTTACAGTCTGGGTCTTGTAGCAGTCGGTGCCGGGCTCGCCGTAGGTATAGCAGGTCTATCCGGAATCGGTCAGGGTATCGCAGCCGCCAGCGGTATAGGAAGCGTAGCCGAGAAGGAAGATATATTCGGAAGGGGTATGGTATTCTCGGTTCTTCCCGAGACCCAGGCGATATACGGTATGCTCATCGCCATATTATTGATGATATTCAGCGGATTACTAGGTGGAGCGGGATTGATTGAACAAGGTTCCGACATCCAGGTCTTCCTCGGACTCGTCGGTGTAGGCGCTGGTCTTTCAGTTGGTATAGCCGGTCTTTCCGGTATTGGCCAGGGCGTAGCCGCAGCCAGTGGTATAGCCACTGTAGCTGAAGACGAGGGGATGTTCGGTAGAGGTATGGTATTCTCCGTACTTCCGGAAACGCAGGCGATATATGGTATGCTCATAGCTATCCTGCTCATGGTCTTCAGCGGTATGCTGGGAGGGAACTTCCCAGCCGGTGCCGGTGTGGGTATGGGCGTGGCAGCCGTAGGTGCAGGCCTAGCTATCGGTATAGCAGGCGTGTCCGGTGTAGGACAGGGTATCACTTCTGGTTCAGCCATAGCCGCCGTGGCCAAGCGCGAGGAGACCTTCGGAAAAGGTATGATATTCAGCGTGATGTCCGAGACATTCGCCATTTTCGGTCTCCTGATAGCCATATTCATAATCGTGTTCCTGGGGTTCATGTGAGGTCTTAACATGTCGGTAGATAAGATAATAAAGAAGATAGAAAGCGACGTCGATTCGAAGATCCAGAACATACGATCAAGGCGTGATGATAAAGCGGAGAAAGAGAGGAATAAGATCGAATCCGAGAAAGAAATGAAACTCGACGAGATCAGGAAAGAGATGGAGAGGAAGATCAAGACCTCCAAGAACAGGATAATCTCCCAGGCTAAGTTAGAGAGCAGGAAGAAGAAACTCCGTGTTAGAGAGGAGATGATGGAGAAGGTCTTCAAGATGGCGAAAGAGAAGCTGCGGTCGATGGATACCAGCGAATACGAGGATTATCTTCGTCTTGCCATAGGCAAATCGGCTAATCTATTAGAAGGCAATATAATCATACACTGCTCACCGGATGCCGAGAGTAAAGTCAAGGACCTAGCTGGTAAGATAAGTCACGACCTCGAAGTTAAGGGTGATCTGGATACCACCGGCGGGATCAAGGCCGTCTCCGATAGAGGTGCAACTATGGATCTCACATTCGAAGCGGAACTGGAGAGAAACAAGAAAGAACTGAGAAAAGAGATCTCGGATATACTTTTCAAGGAGGAAGGATAAGTGTTCGAAGGTATCATCAACTCGTTAGGTATGGCTAACCTGGTACTCGTGATCGTCGGGATATCACTGCTGTTAGTCATACTTCTGTTGATGAGCTATTTCAGAACACTCGTATCGATATCTAATTTCACATACCCCAACGCAAAGTTCAGAGCCCACGGAAATCCCTTCATAAAGAAAGAAATACTGGAGCCGCTTGTTGAGAGCAGGAACATCAACGAGGCTATATCAGTTGTAAGGGACAAGGGTTACGAGATACCAAAAGAGAGTATCGAGGATATAAACGAGATCGAGGGGAACCTGGATAAAGCTACAGTCGAATCCATGAATATGGCTTATAGAACATCGCCCCAGGCGACCAAACCTTTCGTGGATGCATGGCTGACGAGATACGACGTCAAGATGGTGAAGAAAGCCGTGAAGGCGGTTTCCAAAGGTGAGAAAAAACAGGATATCGCCGAGAAACTTGTTCCCGTCAAGATGATCGACGAAGATATCATAGACGATATCGTTTCTTCCAGAAATATGCAGGAACTGTTGACAGTGCTTAAGGAAACGGAGTTGGGTAAGATCCTGGAGAACAGGGAATGGGAGGGTAACTTCTTCATGATGGATGTAGAGTTGGACAAGTTCGCTTATGAGAAACTAAGGAAGGCGGTCGCTAAAGTCGAAACCGAAGAGAGGAGCGCATTCAGGTATTTCTTCGGAAAATATTCCGATATCCAGAACCTAAAGATCATAATAAGGGGGATAAGGGAAGATGTGGATAACGAGACTTTGAAGGGAGCTCTCATACCACCTGGCAGAGAACTCGAGGAGTGGAAGCTCGAAAATATGATAGAATCCAAAGATGTCGAGGAAGCCCTGGTGGAACTGGAAGGGACTTCCTACGAAGACCTGAGAAAAGAGAGTAGCCAGGAGGGATTCTTCGAACTGGAGAGATCGTTGGATAGAACTCTGATGCAGATCACTTCCGAGATGTCCAGCCAGTATATACTAACGGTCGGGCCGACAGTCAAGTTCCTGGTTTCCAAGGAGATAGAATCACGAAACTTGAAGGTTCTTTTGAGGGGGCTCACAGAGGGTTTCTCCCCGGATATGATAAAGAACATGATGATCCTGGAGGGTAACACATGAGAAAGAAGATAGTCGTCGTGGGTGGAGAGGACATGTCGCTGGGTTTCTCACTAGCCGGCGTGGACGAGAGCTACGTTCCGGAGAACGACTATGAAGCTAAGAAGATAATGGACCGCTTGGTAGAATCATCGGATGTCGGTGTAGTGATACTATCGGAGAGGATAGCGGAGGATATCAGAGGAGAACTCGATAGATTATCACAGAAAAAAGAGCTCTACCCTGTCATCGTCGAGATAAGCGATAAGGAAGGTCCATTGGAAGATAAAGAAGATCCGCTCAAGAGCAAGATAAGAAGAGCGGTGGGGATAGATATCACATCGGAGGATAGAAAATGATTTGCTCAGAAAAACGATTACAAGATTCAAGCTTAAAGATCGATCACATGGAGATAAGGTAAAATGGTGTCTGAAGAAGTCGAAAAGAATATCAAAGATATCTCGGAAGCAGAAGAAAGCGAGAAAGGTAGAATAATAAGAGTCGCAGGCCCGGTCGTTCAAGCTGACAACCTGCGAGGCGCCGAGATGTACGAGGTCGTAGAAGTGGGAGACGAAGGTCTGATAGGAGAGATAATCGAACTTGAGGAGGATATTGCAACCATCCAAGTTTACGAAGAGACCGGCGGCATCAAACCCGGTGAGCCGGTCATCAGGACGGGAGAACCGCTTTCCGTCGAATTGGCTCCTGGTCTTATCGAGCAGATCTACGACGGTATCCAAAGGCCTCTAGAATCTATCAAAGAAGAGACTGGAGATTTCATCACTCGAGGTACGGATGTTTCACCCCTTTCCGAAGATAAAAAATGGACGTTCGAACCCACTGCTGAACAGGGAGAAGAAGTGGAACAGGGT
>JBNJFO010000004.1:13094-22590 GCA_051746905.1 Thermoplasmatota archaeon | reverse complement strand
CTTCTTCATAGCATTTTCAGAGGGGATATGGACTGAGGACACTTGTAGGGAGTTGATAGACAATACATTCGATAGAGTTCAACTACCCCTTCTCAGAGAACAAGATAGAGTTATTTACAGATGGAAATAATAAATATGTTTTTGTTCTTTCTAATATTATCCCGAGACCTGTATGACTTATAGACAGCTAGTAAAAATCAAAGAGAAGGGGAGAGTAGTGGATAAAGAGAAACGGAGTAGGATATAATTAATAAAAGTATTAGTATATATGTAGAAAGTATTATTTACATCTGCGTTATTCCTGTTATCTAGTTGAGCTAACAAGGCGTGATCAAAATGAATTTGAAAAACAAGAAGCTCATCGCCGTGTTTGTGGTGCCGGTGGTGGTGATAGCGGCGGTTGCGGGGTATTATCTGTATCCGGTGGAGGAGCCGCTCAGGATCGAAGAAGGGTTCGCGGAGATATGGCTTGAGGATCTGCCTGGACCTGGAGAACCCGCAAAAAATTATGATAATGTATCTGCTACTGCAACAACATACATCAATAATGACAGTTATATGAAATTTGAAGTGATTACTAGGGAGACTATATGTACCGAACGCAGAAGAATAACGGGTATCGAGTTAAAAAGCGATGTTTTGCTTTCAGAAGATTTGAATCCAGACAATTTTAAGTTCACGTTTAGACTTATTGAAACGGAGAATTTAGAGGATAATTACGGTCATTTTCAAAAAGCTTATACTGTTACAGAGAACGCCTCTTTCGGATATGAAGAACGAGTTTCTCGTGCTTCTCACGTATTAAATTTTGAAGTTAATTCAAACAGTTTTGAGGTAGAAACACACCTTAATTGGGATATCTGGAACACCAGTTGGGGCTACCCCGCCACTCTGGAGGTAACTGCATCGCTCGGCGGTCTTTCAGAAGATGTCGTGGCCACAGTTCATGTTCATATCGTGGGGGAGGGAGAAATATGAAGACGAAATTTGTGACGCTATTTGTTGTTTCGCTTTTCATCACATCGATGATGGTTCTACCCGCTAAAGCAATAACTAATAATGATGTTACACCGGCTGATGAGGACGTGTACTTTAGACCGGATGGGGTACTAACTACCTTCGCACACTAGGAAAATAAAAACCTCCAAACCCTCATCCCTTCCAGACCTGGTTCCACACACTCCCAGATAAAATACTTTTTTCACTCTTTTTTCTTCTTTATTATGATGAGGGCGAATGTGGATATCACGGCTATGGTGATCAGGAGGATGAATGAAGTCGTCTGGCTGGTCCCAGGGATGAAGCCCTCCTTGTCCTGGGTGGTTGATTCTTTCTTTATCACGTCTATCTCATAGGTATCGGTACTGTTCTCGTTCCCGTGAATGTCCATGGCCTGGATGTAGTACTCCATCTTGCCAGGAGTGGGCGTGGCGGGTATCTGTGCGGTGTATTCGTTTCCGTCGGCTTGCATCTCTATCGAGGTGAAATTTGTCTGGTTGATAGGCCTGTAATAGACTTCAGCCGAGGAGATGTTGGAGTTGTCGGTTATCTTTGCTTCGATAGTGATCGGTTCGCCGACGGTAGCTTGGGTGACAGGGGTATGGTCGATATTCGGTAGATCCGTGTTATCTTCTATGGTGAGTATACTGATACCGTTGTCGTGTCCTATGTAGAGTTCCGAGCGATCCTCGTTCCAGTCGATGCAGTTGATCTTGTTGGAAAGGAGACCGTTTCTAGATTCAATATTGATGATGTGATTCTTAGTAATATTGATAATTGATAACCCCTTATTTGATCTAGCAAAAATGATATGATTATTTGATGAGTATTCAATATCTTTTATAGAGTTGCTTATTAATCCATCCTTCATAGTAATGTTTTCAATAAATGAGAAATCGGATCTATTTATCATTAAAATTCCGTTATTGCATCCTATATAAAAGAGATCATCCTCAGCATTGTATTCAATACTATAAATAGAAGGGTTGTCTACTTTCTTTCTAGATAGAATATTTTTTCGCTTTTCTATATCTACTATTTCACCAAATTCAACATCCTTCAGATCAATACTATATATATAAGAAGAGCTGGTAAAATTAAAATCATAGATTTTAGACCCGTTAACATATGTCACACCTAGCTGATCCACGACATTTGTTATTATATAAAGATAATCGTCTTTTACCATCATGTCTACGGTTACGGGATGGAGCTCGGGAATAGCAATAAAATTCTCTATTTGACAAATATTATCACTCAAATTTTGGGAAATGGTTTCGTTATGTTTCTCAGCTATCCATACCGGGTTCCAATCAACAAAAACGTAATTATCGTGGGTAAAAATATTATTAAAATTCGCCCAAGGTATACCAGTATCTAATGCTATCACGCCCGTTTCCTCTGAATGGCTGTATGCCCATGGAACTCCCGATGGCGAATAATATTTGCAGAAATATAATACGCTATCATTTTCATTCCATTTTACATAGTTTATCTCAGTAAAATCAAAATTATTACTTTTATTTATTACATTAAAGTTATCCGTAAGTCTGTTATAACAAACAACCCCATTCGCATCCGTCCCCACGTAAACCACCCCATCATCCGAGTGGGTGATATCTGTAACATTCCTGAAGAACGGTTTTTCGATGGTCTCGATGTTAAAATCTTCTTGTGAGGAGGGGGCACCATTAGATGATAGTCCAGCACTGGGTAATACTAATAGAAAAAGTAAGAATGCTGTGCCAATTAATTTTAGGAATTTATCCAATTTTTTCACTTATCAATTTCATATTGATTTAATAGTATATGTATTTTCTCCAATATATATATACACATCTCTCACTATATCTTGTCGAGTGTGGTAATATCCCCGGAAAGATTTCCGAAGAGAATAAAGTACGGATGATGGTGCTCCCGATTGTGGCGATGATGGTTATCACGGTGATGGTGGCCGGATATCGAGATGAGGGAGGACAAAAGATAGATGTGGAGGAAGGGCACGAGGAGATCGATTTAGAATATATGCCAAGGTTAGATATGGGGAAAACATACCAAAATGAAACTACCGGGGAATGGTATAAAAATGCTACAGCGATGACTTATGTAGATGGTAAAAATAACTCGTTGAAATTTGAAGTGATAGCTGAATCGATAGCTTTTTACTCAGAGGTTCATGAGATTGATCTTAAACTCCGAGTAGAAGGCGATTTCAAGCAAAAGTATGATCAGGAAAGATTGTTGTTTCAGATGCAGGAATTGAACGGGAAAAAATCATCAAGGAATCACCAAGATTTTGATAATACATTTGTAAAAGAAAACAAGGTAGACCTCTGGCCTGAAGAAAAGTATAAAAGTGGATCTACAGGAACTCGCCGAGCTTTCATAGGCTTCGATATAGATGAAAATAAATTCTCTGCTGAAGGACATGTTACATGGAGAATACCAAGATCTAATTGGAACAATAGTTATACTTTGAGATTGCAGAGCGTGGTCAAAGGCATGTCCGAAGATGTGACAACCACTGTAGATGTCAATATCCAAGAGAGGGGGTTAAAATGAAGAAAATAATCCGTATTACGTCTATTTTTGTGATTATTTCATTGATGATCGGAGGCTCTATGAGCGCTTTAGCAAGTGGTGAAGGGATATGGTATCAAGCTGATGAGAAAGGAAAAACTTATGATATAAAATTTGTAGCCCATGCGGGTGATGGAACCTATACTAAAAATAACATGACGGTGTCTGCAATAGTAGAAAGCGTAACTCATTTTAGCGATAAGCAGGAAATAGATGTTTGGGTTACTGCTAATGGTGCTTGTAAAGAAAGGAAAGAATATTATCAGGATTACGATTATTATGAACTATATACTACTGCAGGAACGAGATTAGCGGCAAAATTAGGTAATAATGCACCAGATGTTGCACAAATTGATCACGATGCAACCTGGAATTACAGGGGAAATATGACTGACCAGGATAATGATATAGGAGGCACCCAGGATAAGGACGCTTCAGATTACGTTAAATTAGCAGCTTTATTTGGATTAGAAGAGGCAATAGATAGGACTCCTTACCTGGGAACAGCGTATCACGCTGCAACTTTTTACCAGGAACATTTTGCAAAAGGTGGTGCACTAGAAACCAGTGAAGGAGGAACAGGTGCTAATGCAGAAGCTTCTGAAATATTTAAAACGAGAGAAGATCACTATTGGAATAATGAATTACCAGCAGGAGAAACAGAACCATACCTTTATCAGGCAGAAACGCATTTCACAATAACAATTCCTGATGATCCTGATACTGGAGAAAGTGTTGGAAAAGAATTTAATATAGAGATTTCAGCAAAAAATATAATGAATTCTTGGCAAAAACTGAGTGGTGCTGGAGTCATTTTAAAAGATGGAGCCCGAGCCTCGTTGACGATCACCATCAAGAACGGTAAGTTAATGAACCCCAGTGCTTCCATACCTGTTAAGGAGTTGTATACAAGCGATTTTACCCCTCAGGGAGAGGAGGCCTTTGTGTACCCGGGCATCAACATTGATCTGGGGGAAAACTTTGCTAGCGACGATGCCCCCTTCTATGATGTACGGGTATATATTCCGGATAAGGATAACTTCGAAAATGATAAGTTACTTTATACGTTTGAGGACCTGAAATCAGCTACGGACTACATGGATAAAGATATACCAACGTTATACTGGGAGGATTGGAGGGATTTTGACGATGGTCTAGATAACGGTAACGACAGGGTAAGGGTGCCCGTAAGACGTATAGAAGTGGAGGCGAAACAGGAGTACGGAGGCTGGGTTCAAGATATCGATGCCAGCGATATGTATTGGGATATGATATTCGATTCGGACGATGCTTCCGTCGAAGCACCGTCGGATGCAGAGGTAACGGATTACGGTACATATGAGTATGATTTCAAAGTGAGTAATCTAGGTAGTAGGGGTGATACGTACGAACTGTCTGCAAGTAATACTGCAGGATGGTCAATGAGCACACCCGATACAGTTGTCGTGGGACGTGGGGAAGCCGAGTATGTAACAGTCGCGATAGCCGTCACCGATGGAGAAGCGTTCGCAGGTGATTCTACTGAAATCACATTGACGGCTAATTCGATTTATACCGAAACAACCGCCAGCGACAGCATGGTTCTATCATTTCAGCCGGGAGAAGATTATTCAGTGCTTAAAATAAATGATGGAGATTTATACACCAAAAGTAGGGATGTCACATTGAGCGAGATACCGTGTGACCACCCTGACATGTGGATGCAGTTCAGGAACGAAGACGAAACAATCGACTGGAAACTTCGAAGCCACACTATAGATTCTGGAGTATACGATGATCATTCAGAAACGGAGTACATGATCCATGAACAGAATGCGGAGCAGTTGAAAATAACTATTTACAGTGGCGATTTCGCTTCCGGAGATTACCTGCGAGTTTATAATAAAGACAGAGAGATGGTGGCAGAATATACGGATACATGGGATAAATTATCCTTGAAGGAACCTGTGGTAAACGGAGACACAGCATATCTTGTAATAGAACCTAATGGCGATGGATATACGGGAGATGGTTTTTTAGTGAGCAGTTTCTATGCCTACACACAATGGTCTCCACCAGAACCATACTCGTCTACAAAATCATGGACATTATCCTCTGGAGATGGTAGCAAAACAGTGTGGGTGCAAGCTTGGAACGATTGGAAACATCAACACGGGTATGGTACTATCCTATTGGATACCAATAAACCAGGTCTAAGTAATTTTCAACCATCAGAACGTGTATTCACTCAAACACCCGATGTGAGTGTGGATGTTCAGGATGCCACATCCGGTCTGAACATAGATTCAATCATATGTCATTATCGCAGTGCAGGCGGCACATGGACTGAGACCACCGATTTTTCCGTTATAGAGACCGGTAACAATGATGACACAAGCAAGCACACTATTACACTTAACAATTTACCTTTCAATCAGGATAGCGAGATTAACAATCAGGTTAGTTTTGAAGTAGAAGATATTGCGGGAAATATTGCAGTAGAATGTTTTACCGTGGTTATAGATACAGTCACACCCCCATCTATCTCTAATTTTTCACCGACAGGATGGACCAGCACGCTTGAACCTGAGTGCAGTGTAGATGTCCATGATTACGGCTATGGTGTTGAAACAGTTAGGTATCGGCATAGTTCGAACGACGGAGTCTCCTGGTCTGACTGGAAAACTGTTAGTTTTTCCGGTGAAACTGAGCCAATAAGATTTACAGATATTTTCCAGTTTTCGGAGCAATCTGAAACATCTAATAAAATACAATTCGAAGCGGCAGACATGGATGAAAATACCTGTACTGAAACATTTACCGTTAAAATAGACACAACTCCCCCTGGAGATGTTTCTCCTTATTTGATCAATCCCATAGAATGCAAATTCAAGTTCGAATGGGTGCATGCGAGCGATGCACTTTCGGGTGTTGAAAAATATGAATGGCAATTACGCAATAGGGATGATAATAATAAATTATTAGAATCCGGTATTGATTTCACCAATAACGCTTATGTAACTATTCATGAAGGAGAGATAAATTATAGGTTTCGGGTTAGAGCTATTGACGAAGGTGGAAACACTGGCGATTGGGGTTATGTTGACTTCTATCATGAACATGTAATTGGAACTATTACGGGGCATGTATACAACGCGGACTATCTTGGGGAGCCACAGGAGAATGTAGACGTAGATCTTCTAAATGCTGAAGGTGATTTGGTATCGACTTGCGTTTCAGAAAAGGATGGGTTTTTTAGTGTTGAGTATAAAGGTACAGGTGATTATTACTTCGTTGTTGACCTATATACCTCAGGATGGAAACTTCTTAATCAGCGAAAACTTCCGATACGCACAATAGGTAAATACACTGAAAATTTGTATGTTGCATATAATTACACCACTGGGACCATTACTGGGTCAATAGGGCAGGGAAGTTTTGATCCGGCTACAAAAGATGATAATCAACTTTCGGTATCATCCACCGATAATGATGATAAATTGATAGATGGAAAAGTAGGTGTAATGGTTAAAACCCGTCCTTCCTCACCTATTACTGATTATGAAGGATACTCTGCGCAAACAGATTATTATGGGGATTTTGAATTAGATGTTAATATTCTCTATACTTCTGAAAATACTAAATACAGACTTTGTTTTGTTCAGGAAGGATACTATCCCAAATACATTGATGTTACATTCTATGGATCTAAAACTGTAGATGTGGGGACCATATCGCCACTAAAAGAACATCCTGGTTGTCCTTATGCGGGTAGTTGGAACGGTACGGACTATGGTTTAGGTAACAGTATTCTTCCAGCTTCAGAATCTATTATAAGAGATAGTTTGGATGTTCAGGATTATTTTGTTCTTGATAGTATCGTGCCCGTAGATGAAGAATATAAAATAAGAATAAATGAGTTTGAAGGTGACACGTCTCATATAGATTCTTTCCACCTACTAGAGGTAGCATACGAGTCTCCGGGAGAGCTTGTTGCCACAAGCGATGGAGAATTGTTCGTATATTCTAATCCGGTTCCACCTGTTTCTGCGGAAACCGAGGGTGGCGAAGATATATTTCACAAGATTGCTTATCTTGATGATACATCGTTTAACGGGAGTATCGGTGATAAGGTCATCTGTAATTTCGGAGAAGTTGACACTGATGTGAGGCTTTTGATCAATGCAGATAAAATCGCACCTCCAGATGTTGGAGTGCCAAGACAACAATTGTTTGGGCCCATCGAGGTAGAGATATACCAAGAAGGGGATTGGACATATGTTGGTGATGTACATCCTCGTTCAGAATATTCCATGGAAGTCTTAGACTTATCACCTTACCACGTTAAAACTGAAAATCTGATTGTTCGTTTAACTTACGAAGGGTACAACCCCACGGATTTCGTTGGTATAGATAGTTCACCACAACCTGAATTCGTGACGAACAAGGTCACATTAAATAATGCATATTCACCAGTATTTGGTAATGTTACAGAACAATTAGTAAAAACTGATGGGCGGAGATTTACATTGAATGACGGTCAAGAACTAATTCTAGCCTTCGAATCTCAAAAGGTTAACCCTGATAATATTCTACTTGTTTCTGAAGGGTACTATCAACATGCGTATAGTATTCTTAGAGGAGTAAGTCTTGGAGTTGAAGTAGGTTTGTCAGTGTCTGCAGATGGTCCAATAAACATGACCATTTATGAAGACGATATGAGGATTAAAGGTGCGGATAGTGAGGATACTTTTATTACATTCACATATCATCCGGATAGAACATATACTATCGAATTCCAAAGTATGATAAACACCCTCGTAAATGTAGAAATAAATGGGATAGCAGGTAGCACTGTTATTCCACTTTGGGTCGATGGTGATGAAACTATGAATCTAAATCATAATTTGGAAAAAGTTTCATCCACATCATATTCTGATAATGAGTTCACGGTTCCTTCGTCTAATCCTATTGTATTCGATGCAACAGGGTTTTCATCATTAAATTCTATCGGTTGGAAATATTTTTATTGGGACTTTGGAGACGGATATAGAATCAAGACATCATGGAGTACCACTACCCACATCTACGACGAACCCGGTGTATACGATGTATCTCTTATTACCATGTACGAAAACAACCGAACAATCAAGGTGGAACGAACAGTTGTTGTTACTACTACTCCACCAACTGATGTGCTTGATGTTTGGCAGGAGGTAGATGTGACTTTGAGTATTGCTGGTAGAAAAGATAATACCCTCACCCTACTTCTCCATGAAGATGGAGAGATTATCCGTAAAAAAGAAGCGACCCAGACAGGTAGAAACACAAATACCGTTACACAAACAATAAAGGTATTCGAGGGTCGAGACTATACTATGGATTTGATCTACAACGCCACACATGTAGGTTCAAACCCTGTATTTTTGAGTTTGAATTCACAGACCGGGTCTCATAAGATAAAACAAATTTTCAATACAAAGGATGGTTTCAACCAATGTATCAAATATAATATTACCTCCGAATTGGTACAGATTCTTTCAGAGGATAGGTTATATCATTTCTCCGGTGAGAACAGTTACTCTCTGGAAGGGACTATCATCTCTCATTACTGGAACTTCGGCGATGGGAATACCGCTGAAGGTGCGACAGTCAACCATGAGTATATCACACAGGGTGTGTATAAAATCAGACTTACGGTTGTGGATGACAGGGAGATCATAGCGGTAAAAGAATTGCTGTTGATCGTTCCTTAGAGGGATCAATACTTCTTGACCGATTACGATACATACGTTGTGTTATCTGCGAATTATTTCGTTTCGTTCGCAGTGGTGATAAGGGCGAGGGAATAGATTTCCTAACCCGGCTCATATTTTATCACCCTATTCGGCCACTCGATGGAAAATGAAATATTTTCCAGTAGATAAGAAGGAAAAGA
>JBNJFO010000004.1:0-12994 GCA_051746905.1 Thermoplasmatota archaeon | reverse complement strand
ACTTTCCTACACTCGATGGAAAATGAAATATTTTCCAGTAGATAAGAAGGAAAAGAACTTTCCTACACTCGATGGAAAATGAAATATTTTCCAGTAGATAAGAAGGAAAAGAACTTTCCTACACTCGATGGAAAATGAAATATTTTCCAGTAGATTTTACGGAATTTTGGGAGAATAACATAAACCGTCAGTTTTCCGATAGACTTACCGAACTCGATTCGGTAAGGCATTGGAGGTTCTCTCCGATTGATATCGAGAACTTGCTTCGAGAAATAATTGGAAGCTTTTCTTCCGATAATTTTTTATGCGGCTTATAATATGTGCCCTTAAAGGATGTGAATTGCATGATCGGGGATTTTATCAAGAAGAAGACCCATAAAAAGAAGAAGCAAAGCGGAAAATTGGGTGCAGAAGAGTATATCGATTTGGGTGAATTAGTCGAAAGGGGCGGACCCCAGATGGAGGCAGATGTACTTATCAAAGTTGCAGAGGTCCACAGGTATGAAGATGTAAGGGCCGTTACAGACGAGATATATGATGGCAATATTTTGATCGTAGATACGGAAGATATCGCGGGTAACGAAGAAGCGCTTCAAAAAGTTCATCAAGAACTGAAAGCGATAGCCAACGACGTCGGCGGTGACGTTGCGGGATTGAGTCCTACTATGATAGCAGTTACACCTCCAGGAATTGGTGTAGATAGGAAGAAGATAAAACCTTTCTAAAAACCCCTTAAAAACCTACTTTTCTTTTTTAACACCCTCTTTTGTAGCTTCAATGATGTAAGGAGTCCCACCGCGTTTCTTGATAGCTTCAGCGACCTTTTCAGGTTCATCCGTAAGTGCGACCATAGCTCCACCACCCCCAGCGCCCGTCAATTTAGCACCGTACGAAAACCTTCCAGCGGCTTTGATCAGAGCTTCCAGTCGGGGGTGACTCACACCCAATATCGATAGTAATTTTTGATCCTCTTTCATCAACCTGCCGATCTTCTCGACGTCGCCTCTCTCCACCGCTTTACAACCTTCCTCAACTAGAGCACCGATATCCTCGATTATCTCCTTAGCAAAGTTGCTCTTTTCATAGAACCTCCTGACCTTCTGGACCAGAGGACCTGTTGGGGCGTGCACTCCAGTATCGCCAACGACTAGATGCATATCAGGTATATCGAGGTGATGAACGTACCATTCATTCTCGTTCTTTTTCACATCCCATAAGAAATCTTTTTCTTTTTTCTTAGAAAGTTTGATCGCGTTACCGTGTACCGCTGTAGATGTATCTATAGGACTCGCGCTTCCCTGAACTTTCCACTCTATATCAAAAGCTCTTCTAGCGAGCTCATATCTATCTAAATCTACCCCTTTCACTCCATCTAGAGCTGCCATGATAGAGACAGTCACCGCTGCTGAAGACCCCATCCCGGCACCGCTGGGAATTTCGCTCTCGCACACGATCTCCAGGTGGTCTTCGATACCTGATTCTTGGATGCATTGATAGATGTATTTATGCCTGTCTTCTTCGATCTTGTACCCGTTGACCGAGGTTTCAGATGAAGATGATTCGATGGTACTCTCCACCCTTCTATCGACTGCTATAGCTATAGCTGGCTCACCATAAACAACCGCGTGCTCTCCGAAAAGGATCACTTTACCGGGTGCTGAACATCTTACCATCGAAGAATGATATTAGAAAAGGATACTTATAGATTAGTATCGATCTAGAGATAACTGAAATCCTTAGCCATCTCTCTCAAACGAGAAACTCTTTCCTCCATCGGAGGGTGTGTAGAAAACAGCGAAACGAAAGTGCTCTTCTTGAACGGGTTGACGATGAACAGAGATGCTGTCGTCGGATTACCCTTCTTTATAGGGTGTCTCTTATTCTGGATGTGCAGTTTCTCCAGGGCATCCGCAAGTGCGTTTGGGTTCTTACTGATCTTAGCTCCCATCTCGTCGGCCATGTATTCTCTCTTCCTAGATATGGCCAATTTGATTATTATCGCTCCTATCGGTGCTAAAACCATAGCTACCAGCAAAACAGGGTGAACTCTTCTCCTGCTGAATATCATGTTCCACCAGACCATCCTGGCCATGAACGTGATAGCTCCAGCGAGTGTAGCTGCAATGCTCATAACGAGCATATCTCTATCTTTTATATGGCCTATCTCGTGGGATATGACACCCTTGAGTTCTTCATCACTTAGTATGGTCAGTATCCCTTGAGTAGCCGCCACCACAGCAGTTTTCTCATTTCTGCCCGTAGCGAAAGCGTTGGGCACGTCCATGGGCACGATAGCGACCTTGGGCATGGGGATATCCGCCTCGTAGGCCACCTCTTTAACGATGTTGAACAACCTTGGGTTATCGTTCTCCTCGATGATCTTTGCACCATAGCTTTTCAAGATAATTTTATGGCTGTAGAAATACGCGACCAGATTCATCACTCCAGCGATCCCTAAGAATATCAGTGTTCCCAATATCCAGTTACCCATGAAGAATCCACCTATAAGGTAACCTATCGCTACGAAAAGCAGGACCATAAAAGTGAACAAACCCATAGTTTTTGCAACGTATCCCATAGTAATATACCATTCAGATGATATAGTAAATAAACGTTTTCATCAGAACATGAAAAATTTATTATCTGTCACTCCTCTATCACAACCGTGAACAGTGAAGAAAAGACCAAGAGGTTCCTTTCAAGGGTCCTAAGAGATCATTACAAGACCGTGGATATGTCCCTTCCATATCGTTTCACCAGCAGGGAGTTCGCCTTCATATACCGAGGTAGCCACGGTATGCACAGACCTGTGGGATTCTCCAAAAAATCCGAGCTGATGAAGTTCCTTCAGAATAAGATACCTATCCACGCGTATTACTCCACAGCGTATTACTCCAACCCCAGAGCTCCGATGAAAGAAAAGGAGTGGCTCGGAGCCGACTTGGTTTTCGATCTTGATGCCGATCACCTTCCAGGGGGAGATGAACTAGATTATCCAGAACAGTTGAAATTGGTCAAGAAGAAGACAAGACTCCTTCTAGAAGATTTCCTTCTCGACGATTTCGGATTCGAGAAAAAGCACGTGAGCCTGAATTTCTCCGGGCACAGGGGTTACCATATACACGTGAGAAGAAAGGACGTGCTGCAGATGTCGGCCCAGGCACGAAGAGAGATAGTCGATTACATAACCGGCAGAGGCCTGGATACCAGTGTCATCTTACCTACCGAGACCTTCGAAGTTGACCGGTTCCAGGAATTCAGGAAGAATGCCGAGAGCCCGCGTTTACCCCCACCGGAACAGGGTGGCTGGAGGAAGAAGACCAGGGAATTGACCATCAATCTGTTGAAGAGATGGTCCGAGATGCCAGAAGATAAAGTTCTTTCAGAGATATGTGAAAAGCACGGTGTGGGTGAAAAAACCGCTGAAGGTCTTTACGATGAACTCTATGAAAAGGAGAAGTGGAAGAGGGTGGTAGAAGAAGGAGTTCTAGATGTTTTTCCAGAAGATAGGCAGATCAACGTGAAGACGTTCGAAAAGATAATCGACGGTATCATAGAAGAGGAGATAATCCGCGAGGTAGGCTCTGAGGTAGTTGGAACCACCGATGAACCGGTCACGGGGGATACTAAGCGTCTCATAAGGCTGCGGAACTCGATACACGGCGGGTCCTTCCTAGCTGTAAAACCCATAGATGTAGATGAGTTCTCCGATTTCGACCCGCTAAAAGATGCGGTTCCAGAGTGTCTAGGGCAGAAGGAATACGAGATAACTTTCGAAAAAGAACCACCCCTTGAAAAAATAGTCATCCGTGGCAAAACTATAGATCTAGAGAAAGACACGAAGATCCCAGAATATGCTGTTCCGTTCATATTATCAAAATATAGGGCGAAACTCATATAAAGGTAAAAACATATATGTTCTATATATCAAAAGGGTCCAAAGGTATTCATCATGTTCGGAAAGAAGAATAGTTATGAAAAATTGGAGGGTACATACCAGATAGTCCGGTTGAAAAAACTGGAGAAGATGGCGACCATCCCTCAGGCGATAGGTATCGTAGCTGCTTTCATAATATTTCTCTTCCTTCAAGGTGCCCAGTTGAACCCATTCTTTCTACCGCTTTACTTCCCACTTTTAGTAGCTTTCATCTTACTTCTGATCCTAGCCATAGAATTTTTCGCATTCAGATTACTGGAGATAAGATATACTAAAAGCGAGAGTGCGAAATTCCTTATGGCTGACCGTTCCTCGAAGAAAGCGTACACCATCATAATCCTGGCTATAATATTTCTAGGTATAACTGCAACACCTTTCGTCCCACAGCAGATAGAGAAGTATACTGCGAGAGAAGGCGAAGTAGAGGTCCGTGGAGATGAATTGGTGAATTTCCCGAGCCGGGGGCGTTTCGATTTCGTACACCCAGACACCATAACCGTCGAACTGATATCCCCGGAAGGAGATGCTAATCTGAGCGACATAACTGTGGATATCTATATATTATCCGAAGAGGATTACGAGGCTGGCAACTACGACCTGAAGGTGAATAGAGGAGTATATGATCCGAAAGAGGCTACAAGTGATGCACCATTCGAATATGAGATGCCCCGTTTATCGTTCCAAGAGTACAATATCTTCATGCAGAGTGAACACGATGTAAGGGTCAAATACCAGATAGAAAAAGATATTCCACAAGAACAAGTTTATCCATTCTCATTGATATCTCTAGCTTTCATAATCTCATACTCGATATGGATCTACGTTCTCTATCCGATCAAGAAGAAACACTCTGAAAAAGCCATCTACAAGTGATCTTAGTATTCTGGATCAGAACACACAGCAGGTCTCATATTTTTCGATGTCGTATCTAGATTCAGCCCAATCTAAAGTTTTTCTAGAAGGGATCACTATACCGCCAACACCTCTTCGCAGGGCTTCTATCTCCAATCCACTTCTACCCCTCTCTCTCATACACCCGATAACAACTTTCCCTTCAACAGTAGAGAGTGCTTCGTCTACCACGCCCAAAAAATCATCTTTATCTACGGTCTCACCGAAATCAGAGGGTATCAGCATGTTCAGGATAAGTATCTCAGTATCTTCGACCATCTTCAAAGCTTTCGATTCCCCTTTCAATCTTCCCTCGTGTAGCCCCACGGTTATGTGAGGTGCCACTCGAAGACCCTTTTTTTTCAAGATCCTATAACCATCTAAGTAATCCTCTGGTGTCTTATCTAACCCATAGACCAGTTCGATAGTTTCTGAAGATCCGATGACATCGTAAGAAACCATATCTACCCCTGTTCTAGAGAGTGAACGAGCCATCTCTTCGCTGGCCAGACCCGTGTGAACGTTTATCAGTAAGTCCGTTTCCTCCTTGATCTCTTTTAGAACGTTATAGTATCCTTCCAAAGGAACTCTTCCCTCGTTATCACAACCCCCGCTCAAAAGGAAACCGTTCGCCCCCTTATCGGCCAACTTTTTAGATACTTCCAACAGCTTATCAGGTGTAACCACGGGTTTCATCTCCTGGAGGTATCTCCCTTTGCAGTGAGGGCACGACAACCCACATCCCCCTCCGGTGACAGAGAGACTTGGAAATTTTTTTCCTGGATAATAGAATTTCATAGATATCATCTTTTCTTCTTGTAGATAAACGACCCCACGATAACAACACAGCTAACGATAACTATCATGTAGATCGGATTTTCAAACTCAAATCCTTTATCTTCTTTATCACCTATAGCGTAGAAACTGGCATCTCCCGCCCCGACGTATACAGTCCCATCCGAACCGATAGCCGGTGATGATGTCACCTTACCTCCGATGTCCGCCACCCACTTCTCTTCTCCATCGTTGTTCAGGGCGTATACGTTTCCATCTTCAGAACCGAATACGACGTTCCCCTTGGAATCGATAGACGGTGATGAACGTATCCATCCTCCTGTTTCATATCTCCAGCTGAGTTCTCCTTCCTGGGTAAATGAATACATATTCTTATCCCAGCCCCCTATGAAGATGTTCCCTTCTGGCCCTATAGAGGGTGAAGAATCGATATTTTCTTCCAAAGAGTGGTTCCACAGGGGTGACCCATCATCATCTACGAAGTGGATAACACCTTCCCATGTAGCGAAGCATATATCCCCATCCATGGTCACCGCAGCGGTAGATTCTATCCTACCATCGGTCGAAAAGTTCCAATTCTCACTTCCGTTCTTATCGATGGAATACAATCTACCGCCCATGGAGCCTATGATGACATCTCCTTCTGGAGTTATCGAAGGCGACGAGATTATCTCACCCCCTGTTTCGAAAACCCAATTTAGATCCCCTTCTTGATCCAAGGCGTAGAGTTTACCATCGCTGGAACCGATGTATATATCCCCCCCGTCACAGATCATGGGTGAAGAATCTATCTTCCCTGCCGAATAATCTTTTTCCCAGATCTTCTCACCACTTGGAGAGATCGCATAGATGCCTTTGGAATAAGAACCGACATAGATGGTCCCGTCCTCTGCTATACAGGGCGAAGAATGGGTCCCAGCATCCTCCCCGAATATGTATTTCAGATCAGGTCCGATCGGACATCTCCACTTGGTATCTCCACCAGGATTTATTGCGACAAGTTTGTTTTCATCCGATGTGATGTATATGGTCCCGTCCTCATCTATCACCGGAGAAGCAGGAACTTTGTATTTGCTGATTATATTCCTCCAAATAACCTCTCCCTTATTCCCCTCTATACTGTTCTCACTCAAACCGTTCCTTCTTTGATCTCCCTTGAACGAAGGCCATGGTGTATCTTTTAAGCCGGTCGCACCGGTGACTATCGACGGTGAAAACAACGATAGCGAGATCATCACTACGATCAAAACTGAAACGATCCTCCTCACTTTCTTCATCTTATCATTATGAAATCTATTCCTTATATAATCCTTAGGATAGTTTTTCATAGTGATATCCACTCTGGCCGTAAAACACCCCGTTAGTTAATCCCCTATATACTTATATAATCCTTTATTTTATGACCGAACACCTAGGAAATATGTTCGAACAGAGAGGAAAACCCATGGATTTTTTAAGGCCCGATAAGAGGATCTTCGCTCTTATGCTAGCTGTATCTTTTTTGTTATGCATCTTTTTTTCATCTCTCGCCACAGCTGTTGATACAACACCCGACACCGCAAGCGATGTTCGAGTTCCCGGACCCTATTTCGATCCAGAGATATCTGCCGACAACCGAACCGTCCATCTGAGCAGTTCTGATGGACAACCGAAGGATGCCGAGGTAGACCTCTCCTTTAAAGCTGTGGGCCAGGAAGCCCTCACCACTGTTTCACAGGATGTGGTTTTCATAGTCGATTGGTCGAGGAGCATGGATCTCATCGACCCCAATTACGTAAGGTCCACCGCTGTGAAGAACTATATCGACGACATGGCACGACCCGATAGGGGTGCGGTGGTCAAGTTCTCGGTGGGCGCCGAGATGAAGGCAGCTCTGACACGGAATCATTACCAGTTGAAAAGCGCTATATCCGAGGAAGATGAACCAGGCGGTGGCACTAATTTCGAGGAAGCTATATCCATATCTACGGATGAGCTTATCGAGAACGGTAATCCCGATAAACAATGGGTCCAGATAATACTTACCGACGGTAGACCCACCGAAAATGTGACCATGAATACCATGAGGAGAGTATGGAATAACCAGATATCGATATTCACAATAGGCCTGGGCAATCAGATGGACGGATCCATGCTCAGGTGGATCGCAAATTCTACAGGTGGTGAGTATTTCCATATAGGAGATGCAGAGGACCTTTTAGATACTTATCTGAACATATCTGACCAGGTCCACACCTCTCTAGCAGGTAGAAATATCACGGTAAGGCTGGATTTCAGCAAATACGTCGATCTGAACCTGGATAATTTTTCACTGGAGCCGTCTTCCATCTCTTTCGATCAGGGAGCTCCATCGGTATATTGGGATCTCAGCAGGATAATGAAGTTGGGTGATCGATGGAGAGTATCGTTCTCATTATCGGTGAACAGATACGGTTGGGTGTCGATGTTCAGGGAGACATCTGGGATATACTACGTCAGACCGTGGGACGGGAAGACCAATTACACATCTATACCACAGTATTCTATCTACGGGATGATCCAGGGTTCAGCCCCGCCACCTCCCCCTCCGACTTCTTCACCTCCACCCCCTCCCCCAGTTGACACTTTTCCAGTACCATCTTCATCTTTGAGTATAATGAGCACCACCCCACAGACCCAGCCTGTTTCACTTTTTGTGGCGGTCTTCGTAGCTCTCGGGATAGGTGAAGCCGTTAAGAGTCGATTGAAGATATCGGAGAAGAGGGCGATCAAGATGCATTCCGGCCAAGAGCCGACAAAAGAAGAAAAAGAAGAAAGCAAATCAAAATTGGGATATACATGCAACGAAAGATGAGTTACATTTTGACTGGATTGATAGTTCTGCTGGTAGCACTAAGTTTAGCGCTGCCGATCTCCACAGCCATAGATGGTCAAGTGGACGTCAGAGCTGACGGGACCGCCTTCGAAGAGAATTTCGACGTATATCACACGCCGGATGATCCAAAAGATAACGACACGGTCAGGGTCGTCCTTTCGTCTACAAGTTCTGAGAATATCTCTGAAGCTTACCTGCTGATAAGTTACAAGCCCGAGGACGACGATGATTTCGGTCAAGAAGGTGCAGTCTCAGATGACTATCAATTCATCTACGCTGAAGATCATAAAACCATGGTCGGACGGATCCCGGATTACTACAATCAAGGAGGGGTCACAGTTAGGTACTGGATCGAAGCTACATTGGAAAGTGGTGAACAGTTCGCCTCGAGTAATTACACGTACTCAGTGGCCAAGACCGGCAGTTGGGTGTCCGAAGATTTCGAGGATAATCTTGAATTAGAGTATTCGCCGGAAGTTCCCAGTGCAGACCAGAACGTAACTGTCACATTATCTCAGAAACACGAGAACATCGCAATGAACTGGGCCAGTTTGAAAGCCGTATTCGACCAACCCGATGGCCCTACGGTATCAGGAGGTCAAGCTTTCCAGGAAAAAGAGGATAGTAGATGGCAGGTGGACATACCGGGATATCCCGAGAACACGACGGTCTTATTCTATGTCGAGGCTTATGATATGTATGGGGATGTTATAACATCCCGAAATTATTCATATAATGTGGGCGGACAGACCGAGTATGTCACACCGCTGGTGGTGGTCTTCGACGAGTTCAACGACGAATACATCGACGGTGCTAACGTCACGATACTCAACAATACTGGTATAGTGTTCGAAGGTCAGACCAAAGATGGAAAAGTCGATGTCGATGAGCAATTATATCCCGGCAGTTACGTATTTTCTGTAGATCACAAAGGAGACAAGAAATCCAGGAACGTCACACTGACAGGAGGGGAAAGCGGGAGCAGTGCTACTTTCAGGTTCGATTTCAAATCTAAATCCGCTCTGTCTCACGGCATGAGTGAATTTCCACAGAACATACTGATATTCGGAATTTTAGCGGGTATATTTCTACCACTTTTAACGTTCTGGACAGTTTATCAAGAGAAGCAGAACATAAAGATGGCGCTGACCAAGAAGAAGGCCTATAAGAACGACGTGAACGGAGACGGGTGGTTACACAGGTTCAGGGAGATACTGATAAACGAGACCATCGACCCCGAATACCTCGTACCCGTCGGGCTCTTCCTCCTTTCACTTGTCGGTCTCAGCTTCATACCGTTCTACCCCTGGTGGATGGTGTTGACCTTCTCACTGGTGGTCGGAGCGGTGGCTTACAAGTATCCCTACAATTCTCTGATCATCTTGACGCTTCTAGTGACCGGAGCGGCGGCGTACCAATCGCCCGAATTCGGCTTAGTTTTCCTTCTTTTCTCGCTACTAGTTCTGATGGCATCTTTCTTCGATTGGAAGTTCGGCTTCCTCGTATTCGCCATCGTTTTCCTGGCACGTTTCGGGCCCGTGTTCTTGATACCCGTGATGTCTGCCGTGTTGTTCTCGACTTATCTAGCTCTGATAACGACGGCATGTGCTGGACTTTTCATCGTCCTAACATCTTCCAGCGGCAGTATCGAGATATTCGGACTTGTGCCTTCATCACCGCACCAGACATCTTTCATGCTGTTCACAAAAGACATAGTTAACGATTTCAACCCGAGTTCACTGGGTGAGGCGTTCTCGAGCATCTCAAGTGCTAATCCCGAGATAATCATGACCATATTGTCGGATAACTTCGGAGCATCTATATTGCCCTTCATCCAGATATTGATATGGTGTATGGGAGTCTATCTCATATCATCTATCATAAGGGCCAGAGAGCCCAGGTTGGAGAGTCTAAAAGAGTGGTTGATGTATCCTATGAAAAAGAATTGGAGATATTCTATAGGCGGTACGCTCCTTTTAGGATTATCACCATTGGTGGGATTGATCTATTTCGGCTATCTCGGTGATATGAGCACACCCTCCCTATTACTTACGGTTGTTATAATCGCGGCTTCTTTAGTTCTGGTATTCGTATCTCAAGGAGTCGCTTCTATCACGAAGGGTCTTTTCAGAGAGTATTACAGGAACAAACTCGGTATCACAGATGTCGGCACAAGGATAGCCGAGATGACGGACCTTGGAGAGACCACATTTGACGATATAGGCGGACTAGACGATGTTAAGGAAGAGGTCAAAGAGAGCATACTGATACCTCTCTTGAGACCGGATATATCGCAGCAGTTCGGAGTGGAAACATCCAAGGGAGTGCTGCTCTTCGGTCCAATCGGCTGCGGTAAGACCATGCTGATGAAAAGTCTAGCTACCGAACTCGACGTCGAGATGATCAACGTGAAGTGTGGAGATATCATGTCACGCTGGTACGGTGAAAGTGAAGACAAGATCATGAAACTCTTCGAAGTAGCTAGGAAGAGAAAACCGTGCATAATTTTCTTCGATGAGGTCGATACCATCGCCAAGAAGAGGGATATGTACGCCACGGATGACGTTACACCCAGACTGCTTTCACTGCTGCTTTCAGAATTGGACGGCATGGACAGGGCCGAGGGGATAATAATAGTCGGTTCTACGAACAAACCTGAGATGATGGATCCAGCACTCCTCAGGCCCGGGCGGTTCGACAAGATAATATACATACCGACCCCGGACAAGGAATCAAGGAAGGAGATATTATCCATCCATCTCAGGGATAAACCGTTGTCTAAAGATGTTGAGCTCGACAAGATCGCCAGGAGGACCGAAGGTTTTTCCGGTGCCGATATGGCTAACCTGGCCAAGGAAGCAGCTACCATGGCCATGAAGAAAGCACTGGATTCCGGCAAGATGAGACCCATAGATATGAAGATATTCAACGACATCCTCAAGCACATGACGCCGAGTATCACGCCCAGCATGAAAGAAGAATACGAGAGGACCAGGAAGAAATACGAAAGGAAGATACACGAATTCAAGAGGCCCGAAGTCGATAGAGGTACCATCTTATCCGAGATACCGGATCTGAAAGAACAGAAAGAGATATTCAAGAAGAGAGTGCTCTACCCCTTGACAGAGTCGGAGATGGTTGATAAATTCAATATTTCCGGTGCGAAAAGCGTGCTCTTCTACGGGCCCAAGGGCTGTGGTAAGATCGAGCTCATCAAAGCTGCATTGAACGAGTTCGGCCTCCCCATGAGAGTTGTTTCTGCCAGGGAGCTCAAAGATGTCATCCACGAAGAGGGCAGAGGGGTCATCAAGATGCTCTTCAACGAGATGAGAGACATGGCTCCTGCGGTCATCACGATCACGGGTCTTGAAGATATCGCCGGAAGTGGTGGTTCCAAGTTGGGCGCTACCGACGAACTGGCTTTCTCGTCACTGCTCCACCTGATAGAAGATGTCAAGATGGCCAAAGATATCACGCTGGTCGCTACAAGCCACGACCCCTCCGATATCGACGAAGAACTCTTCGAAAGGGGCAGGATAGAGAAGACCATCTACATACCACACCCCGATATCAAAAGAAGGTACCAGCTGTTCAAGAAAGAGCTCGGAGATATACCGACTTCAGATGATATCGATATGAAGAAATTCGCTAAGATGACCAAGGGATACACATCTGAAGATATCAAGAGCGCTGTAGAAGAAGCCAAGATCAACGCAGTTACCGCTGATAAAAGAAAAGAAGCTATTGTGGACAACCAGTTGATGATCGAAGCTATAGAGGATACCAAACCGTCGTTAAGGGAAGATATGGTCGGGTCCTGTGAGAGATTTTCGGAGGAGAGGGAGAAGTAGATGAAAGACAGCTTCCTGATAGTCCTGTTGGTTCTTGGATTCGTCGTCCTTCTTACCATGGGTCTATCAGTTCCCTGGTCGCTTTTCATACTGCTCTTCGTCATAATGATGTATCTTGGACTCAGATATCCTAACGGCCTGGAAGATTGGGACAGGAGCAGGAAGGAGTCCGCTGCGCTACTTGTGACTTTAGCCAGCATATTGTTGGTCATATACCTGGTCTATCTGGTTCTAGGGACTGTCAACTTTCCCGATACGATATTGATGATAACGTGGGCTTCTGCGATCATAATAGCAGTGCTTTTTATCCTATCGCTATTCTTCCCATCTGGAAAGAAGGTAGAAGGGCTTTGGTGAGTGAAGGTATCACATAACAATTTAATACCTAAGAGATAATGTGTAAAGAGGTGTAAAACTCTGGACAGGAAAACTTTGGTCGCGGTTTCACTGCTTTTCTTCCTTATGTTGAGTTGGTCTGTCGGCAACTTAGTCAACACCATGCCTTACATCTACGGAGGAGGTGAAGAGAAAGAGGAATTCGAGATGGAAGGGGTGGAAACCGGCGGAGGCATGACTGTGGAATTTCCGGTTTTCAAGCTGATATACTATGTTTTCATAGGCACTCTCGTGATAATGTCAGTTCTGGCGGTATTCTTCGCCGTGGTA
>JBNJFO010000003.1:0-22788 GCA_051746905.1 Thermoplasmatota archaeon | reverse complement strand
ATCGCTATCTGTGAACCGACGTTAAAAGATGGAAAACAGTGCCTTGTTTTCGTTGGTACCAGGAGATCTACAGAAGGCACCTCGAAACGTTTGAGAAAAACGGTCAGGGGATATCTAACTGACGAAGAAAAGGAAGGGCTTGAAGAGATCTCTGAAAAGATAATGGCGAACAGCACCACTTCGGTCGGTGAAACGCTCTCGAAAGTGGTCAACGACGGCGTGGCTTTTCACAATGCTGGATTGAACAACGAGCAGAGAAAGATAGTCGAGCGAGGTTTCAGGGACGGTCTTATCAAACTTATTGTTGCAACGCCCACCCTAGCAGCCGGTATAAACATGCCTGCCCGCCGTGTTATCGTGAGAGACTGCCGAAGATACGATTCTATAAGAGGTTATCGAGCCCCACTACCGATAATGGAAGTGAAACAGATGTCGGGAAGGGCGGGACGGCCGGGCTTCGACGATGTTGGAGAAGCTATACTGGTCGCTAAAAGGAACAGCGACGAGAAGATGCTGTTCGAAGAGTATGTTTTAGGAGACAGCGAAGTGATATTCTCCAGGATGGCTACTGAACCAGCTCTGCGGAAGCATCTACTTGCCCTGATAGCTACATCACACTGCAGCACGGAAGACGAACTGTACGATTTCATGGAGGAGACATTTTACGCCGAGTACAGCGATATCTGGATGATAGAAGACCAGGTGAGGAAAACCATCGATCTCCTCGAGAAAAAGGAGATGATAGATAAGGGAGAAGATGGAGATGTGCTTGAACCTACGAGATTCGGGAAAAGGGTCTCAGACCTTTACATCGACCCCCTTTCAGCTGATAAGATCAGGATCGCTGTAGAAAGCGGTAAGATAGGCATACCTCTCTCATATCTCCAGATAATCTCATCTACACCGGACATGTTCCCTCTGTATATCAAGAAAAGCGAACTTCCTCTTTACGAAAGAAAAGCGGAGGCTATACGAGCCGACCTCTTCGAAGACCTTCCTAAAGACCCATCTGACCTTGAATACTTTCTTTCAGCTCTTAAAACTGCCTCAATGTTGAAGGATTGGATGGACGAGGTTTCAGAAGATGATATCGCTCAAAAATACAATATCGGTCCGGGTGACATACGGAATAAGGTGGAAACAGCTGAATGGCTGCTTCACTCCGCTTCTGAAGTGGCAAAGTTGTACAATAACCAGAAGAGCAAGATACTAAGAGATATGACCGAGCGGATAAAGTATGGGATCAAAAAAGAGCTACTACCACTAACTAAATTAGAGCAGATCGGTAGGGTCAGAGCTAGGACATTATACGAGGCGGGTTACGACACTCCTGAAAAATTTAAGAACGCTTCCGAGGAAGAGTTGAAGGAGCTCGAGGGTATAGGTGAGACTATATCTAAGAAAGGGAAGGGGGAAAGGAGAGAGGAGGAACAAAAAGAACCCTCGATCGTCGATACTGTGGAGGATGATGAAGAACAATCTACTTTATCCGACTTCTAATCATCATTTATTCAAATCTCTTCCCACTTTTTTCTCAACTGATTCGATCTTCCCCGAGATCCTGTTCTTCGCACCCTCACGATCATCTATCTTTATATCTGTGACGACCCTTTTTGACTTCTTTCTCATCTCATGATGGCATCTAGAGATAAGATCCATGACCTCGTCCCAATCGCCCTCCACTACCGTAGCCATCGGAGTGAACCTGTAATCGACCCCACTCTTATCGATGATATCCAGCATCTCAGAAACGTATTCGCTCACACTTTCACCTTTATCCAGAGGTACCACAGAGAATTCCGCTATCATTTTTATCACCGATTTAATAGTTATTTTCATGAAAATAAATCTTTTGGCTGACAACTGTCTGGCTACAGTTAAGAAAAATATTTATATACGGGTCTCTTAGTTGGAGCTAGCAAAGTTATAAGTGGTGTTTAAAAATGAGGAATAACATAAAGTTGATTAGCAATGTTGCCCCGATTTTTGCAACATTGGCGGTGATACTAGTTCTGTTACTAAGTTCTACTGCTTCTGTAATAGGCGCTGGTGCATCGGCCGAAGAGAAGGTTCACGAAACGAGAAGTGAGGATTATCTTACAGCAGCTTTCCAGAGCCAGATAGAAAATCTTAATCCATTGACGATACAGGACGTCTGGAGCTCACAGGCTGCTAGAGATCCGATCTACAGCGGGTTGGCAAGTACCCATGAGGATACCAAGAAAACCATCCCGTGGATGGCTTACGATTGGAGCCCCATAGGTGAGAGCGGTAGCGGAGAATACGACCCGAGTGAAACATATGAAGATCCCGATCCAGAAACAGTAGCCAATGAAGGTATCCCTTCGGATGATCTTGAAGTCATCGTTCACATGAGGAAGAATATCACATTCCACCGTTCAGAAGCTTGGTACGATTCAGGCGAGATGTGGGAATCACCTTATTCAAACTTCGAGATGGAAGGAGAAAAGATGGAAGTCGCCACAGCACAGGATGTCGTTTTCAGTGCTGAGATGACTCAGTGGAGCGCTCCTCTTTTCCAATCGGGTTTTCTACCTCTGAACCAATCCTCCGTCGGTGACGACGAAGATGTTGAAGATCCGAATTGGGTCGTCAACGGTGGTGACGGCATGTATGGTGGTATCCAGATTGTTGACGATTACACCATCAGATTCGAATTGGATGAACCTTATGCTATGTTCTATGGTGGGTCGTTCCCGGTGGTCCTACCCATGCACGTTTGGGATGAACATACCTTACTCGATACCAGCGATCAAGGTGCTCTTCAATGGGACTGCGGTCAAGGTGGCAGCATAGAAGATCAGAAAAAAGCTATGGTCGGTAACGGACCTTTCATGTGGACCGAATGGGATAAGGGTACTTATATCAAATTAGATACCAATCCTGATTATTTTGCAGATGGTACTCGTGATCAAGATAAAGTTGAGGGGGTCAGTATGAAAAATGTTGACTTGACACCAAGCTTTGATGGTATCGACTTCCAAATACGTTCAACCAGTTCTGCTGCTGTTATGGCTTTGAAACAAGGTGACGTAGATACTGTAGCATGGGCTATAGAACCAGGTTCGATACCCGATCTAAACAGTGACCCTAATACAGACACCATCAAAACTCCGGATTTCGGTTTCTTCTATCTTGCCTTCAACATGGAGAAGCCCGCCTTCGGATACAAAGATCATCCAGGAGGAGGAGAAAAACTGGAAACATATTATCCTAAAGATGTGAGTTCAAAATTCAGACAAGCAGTTGCCCACGCATCAGACAAAGGTTACATCGTGAACAACCTTCTGCAGGGTTATGGGTCTGTCGGGGCGTCGGTTGTTTCTCCTGATAATGAAAGGTATTACAATAGTACGGTGGAAACATATGCTTTTGATCTCGATAGAGCTGAACAGCTTTTAGTAGAACAGAATCAGATCTGGCGTGATGAATTAGATGGTTTCGATTACGTTTGGACTGGAACACAGGACGGTACTTTCAAGATACCTCGAGTTTCCGGCGATAAATTCGAAGCTGACGGAGATAAGATCGACCTATTAACACCAACGGCGGATTACGATCCTGTTAGAGCTCAAGCCGGTCAGAGGGTGGCATCCGATCTCTCAGAACTAGGTATAAACATAGATGCAAAGGGTCAGAACTTCCAGTCACTTGTAGGACGGTTGGACCCTGGGCAGAGGATGACATCGAACGGGTATGACATATACGTATTAGGTTGGTCTATCGGTGGTTTCGAAGCTCTAGGCAGCTTAGAATCTTTCTTCCATTCAAGAAATGATAAACCCGGCGGTTACAACATGCCTGGCTTCAGAAATGAAAGGTTTGATGAACTTGTGGAAAAAGCTGAAAAAGAGATGGACCAAAATAAACGGGCAGATCTGGTCCGTCAACTTCAGGGTATAATCTCAGAAGAATTACCATACAACGTCCTCTTCTTCAGAGATCAGGTGAACGGTTACAACGTGGAATGGCAAGGATGGGTTGATTGGCCCGGTGGAATATGGAACAGTTTCAGCTGGGGTCACGTCACTAAAGGCGGCGGTAAAACATTGGAAATTGACCTTGAATCACCAGACATGAATAAAGGAGGGCAGCAGGATGTCACGGTATCCTTAACAGAGGAAGGCACGCCTGTCGAAGGCGAAGAGATATCCCTTTCGATCGATCAAAACGCTACACTCGGGTCAACTACTGGTACCACAAATGCGGATGGTGAGTTCACCACTACATTGACGGCTCCTTCCGATATCGAAGATACCATCATCCTTACGTTGACTGTTGAAACTAGTGAAGGGATCCAAAGAACTGAATCAATAAATGTTTATCCTCAAGAACTTCCTCCGATCAACGTAGATGTGGATGTGGATTACGATGAGATCGCTTACGATGAAGATACGGAGATCACTATCACACTGACAAGTCCTGGAGAGGACTTGACAGGAGCTGACATATCAGTTAATATCGATCCGACCACCGGTAGTGCATCTTTAGAACCTAACATCATCCAAAATTACAGCGGAGAAGCGACCATGACCTTCCAAGCACCAGGTGTTGAGAAAGGAGAAACAACAGGATACACGCTTGAATTTACGGCCTCTAAAACAGGGTTCAGAAATGGATACGCCGATGCAGAAATATCAGTTACACGAGCAGACGATACCACTGATGGGCCCAGCGACGGAAACGAGACAAACGGCGATTCACCAGGTCTAGGAATACTACCCGCCCTTATAGGCACAGCGTTCACAGCGTCCGTTTACGCGATCTACAGAAGAAGAAGGAACAGATAAAACTAAAACCCCCTTCCCTTTTCACTTATTAAATTATAAGGATGTGCTATAAATGAAACTGCAAAAATTCATACTCGGCAGGGGCATACAGCTCTTCGTCACACTTTTGATCGTATTGACCATGCTGTTCTTGGTGTTCCGGGCGATGCCTGGTGACGCTGCAGATATGGTCATCAATCCTCAGATGAAGCCTGAGGCAAAGGATAACCTCAGGGAGATGTATGGTTTAGATAAACCCATGCATGAACAGTATATTCTTTACATGAAGAATATGCTCACTTTTAAATTCGGTACCTCTTTTAGAACGATGAATCCCGTGTGGATGGAAGTTCAGCCTCGTATAGGGCCTACTTTCCTTCTGTTCGGTACTTCTTTGGTTCTAAATTATATCACAGGTATCCTTCTAGGGATGGGGATGGCCTGGTACAGAGGAACAAAATTTGAGATCGGGGGTATCGTGGGCAGTTTGATATTCCGTTCTATGCCTTACTTCTGGCTGGGTTTATTGATGCTGTTCGTATTTTCAGCGAAGCTGGATATTTTTCCCACAGGTGGGTTCAAAACCGCGGGAGTTGACATGGTGTGGTACAAACGAGCAGGAGATATATTGTACCACATGACTCTACCCCTGATAACGCTGATAATCGTGGGTATAGGAGGTATAGCTCTACTCATGAGGAACAGTATGCTGGATACACTCGGTGAAGATTACATAGTAACAGCTAGAGCCAAGGGACTATCTGAAAGGAATATAATGATACATCATGCAGCTAGGAACGCTATGCTTCCGATCATGACATCTATCGCCCTAAGCGTAGCTTTGATCTTTGCAGGCGGTATAATAACTGAACAGGTATTCTCATGGCCCGGGCTCGGTAGATTACTGATCACTAGGACTTTGGCCCATGATTACCCAGTAGTTCAAGGTGTATTCTATATCATCGCATTACTGGTATTGACTATGAACGCCGTTGCGGATGTGTTGTACGCATTCCTTGACCCGAGGGTACAATTGTGAGGTGAAAAAATGGTAAGCAAAAAAGCAATCAAGGACAAATATCGTGACACTAAGAAAATATTTTCAAAAAACTGGAAACTATTCAAGAGAAGTAAACTCGGAATCTTGGGAATCATAATAATAGCAGCGTTCGTATTGATGGCGGCTTTAGCGCCGGTCCTCACAGATCGTGACCCAATGAAATGGACTGCACCATATGAAGATATGGTAAAAGCTGACCGCAATTGGGAAAAAGATGATTGGATACTTACAGGTCCTTCTAATATATACGGTTCCCCCGTGGTTTCAGGAGGGGAATACAGGGCCAGTACCGAGATGCCTAATAACGAGAAAGGCCTATACATGATCGGTGATGATGCCGACGGTAATTCGAAACTGTATTGGACTTACCCGACTAACTCTTTACCTTTCTCCAAGACCCTAAGTATTTCTGGTAATGGTACAAGCGAACCGGCCATATACCCGATCAATGAGATCAGTGCCAATGAAAATTGGGATGAAAGAGTTTATTTTGGCACGGATAAAGGTGTTCTCTATAGAGCTACACCTGACTCAGATGCCAACACAGTAATCAATGAAGATTGGTCCCTGGATCTAAATGAAGAAGTATCTGACTCTGTTTCTATAGAACATACGCCCTTGGTCGTTGATGTTACAGAGAACGGAGAGAATTACATTTATGTCATAGTCACCACTGAGAACTCGATCCACGCAGTAAGAGATACTAGATCTGGTTCTACTGATCCTGAGATGGTTTGGAGCCAAGATTTCACGGGCGTAATAGGAAACGATACGGAATACCGTCTGAATCAACCAGACATTTTCCATAACCCTAAAACTGATGGTCTTAGAGACACAAAAACAATTGCAATCACAACTGATACTGGAGAACTGATCTATCTAGACGCCATAAATGATGGAGAGGTCATCTGGAATTTCAACATAGAAGAAGTTGCAGGTGAAGAAGTTAAACTGACAAGACCTGTCGTACCTTTCAATCTTAAGAAAGGTGATGAAAAAATACAGTTTTTCTATACCGCAGGTGACGACGGAAGGATCTACATCTTACCTAACAACCGAACCGTTTCTGCAGAGGAACTTGGTGAAGACAATATTGCAGATGTAGAACAAGGAGCAAAACTTTCCGTTCCCGACGTTAGAGCCAATGGTAAAGGTGTTTGGATCATAGCTAATAAACAAGGTCAGGGTACTATCCATTACATTGAGAGAGATGAATTGACGACTGCACCCGAAGAAAGAGTGGCAAGTTGGCAATACGAGATGACAGGTGATGGGGTTGGTAAACCCACCTACTTCCCGAAGAACGATTATGTCTATGCTGCTACTGATAATAATCAAATCTTCTGTTTCCAAAATTCAGTAGAACCAGGCGAGAGTCACTTGACATGGACCGTCGGGGTCGGCGGTAGTGTACGTGATGTGTTCTTGACTCAAGAAGGTACAACAGGAGATACTCTTGTAGTTATCCATGAGAACGGTGGAATCGAAGGTTGGGGTGCTAGAGGAGAATTCTTGGCGCCACTTCCACCAGGAAAAGGAGAAAGGACAGGTACACGATACCTGTTGGGTACCGATATCCAGGGTAGAGATATATTCTCACAGCTCGTTTACGGCAGCAGGATAGCTCTTCTAGTTGGTTTCGCAGCTGCGTTCTTCGCGGTGTTCCTAGGAACCTCCGTCGGTATAACTGCAGGTTATCTAGGCGGCACAGCAGATATCATACTCATGAGGGTCGTAGATGTTTTCCTTTGTATGCCCGGTCTGGCACTTATGATCGTATTCGTCGCTCTGTTGGGGACGAGTATTTGGAACATAGTGTTCGTCATCGGTGTCATAGGTTGGCCTGGTATAGCCAGGGTTATAAGAGCCCAAACTCTTAGTCTCAAAGAACGTCCTTTCATAGATTCTGCTAGAGTCAGTGGAGCGAGCAGGGCTAGGATAATGTTCAGGCACATAGCGCCTAACGTGATGCCTTTGACTTTACTATACATGACATTCCAGGTGACTGGAGCTATACTTTCAGAAGCTTCACTTAGCTATATCGGACTCGGCGATCCTACATCGACCAGTTGGGGGCAGATGCTCTACACGCTTACAAGAGGTTCCGGTGCTACATTCACTGCTTGGTGGTGGTTCTTCCCACCAGGGCTCAGCATTACGTTGCTCGTACTCGGATTCTTCTTTATATCAAGAGCGTTCGACGAAATAATCAACCCGAGACTCAGAGAGAGGAGGTAATACGATGGGAATGTTAGAAGAAGATATCATGGAACCAGAAGAAGAAGAGGAAGAAATTGCACGAGAAACACACGAGATCAAAGTCGACAAGGGATTAGCTAGAGAATTTGCACGGATGAAAAAGGAATTCACAGGAGACAAATTATTGGACGTTGACGACCTCAAAGTCAGATTCGAAGTCATGAACGGAGAGGTGAAAGCTGTTGACGGTATTACCTTCGACCTGAAACCCGGTGAGACCATGGGTCTCGTAGGAGAGTCCGGGTGCGGTAAAACAACGGCGGCCTTCGCCATCAACCACTTGCTACCGGATAACGGTAGGATCGCTGGCGGATCTATCACCTATAAGAACAAAGTGATAGGTGAGCAGGAAGATGCACCCAGCGGTTTCTTAGCAAGGACCAAAGAAGCAAAGGAAAAGAAAGAGATGATCAACAGGATACGGTGGAAAGAGATATCCATGGTGTTCCAGGGCGCAATGAATGCTCTGAATCCCGTGCACAAGGTCAGTGATCAGATCATCGAAGCTATCAGAGAACACGAGGACTTAACCTACGATGAAGCTAAGGAAAGAACTTTGAAGTTGTTCAAGCTCGTCGGATTGGAGAAATCCAGATTGGAAGGGTACCCCCACGAGTTCAGCGGTGGTATGAAACAGAGGGCCATGATCGCCATGTCCCTTGCATGTAACCCTTCACTTATCATAATGGACGAGCCCACGACCGCTCTGGATGTTATCATGCAGGATAAGATCCTGGCCGAGGTGAGAGATCTTCAACAAGCTCTCAATATAGCCACGATCATAATCACTCACGACATCAGCGTAATCGCAGAGACCGCTGAGAAGATAGCCGTTATGTATGCAGGTAAATTCATGGAATACGGAGATATCACAGCCATCTTCCACAGAACTGCCAACCCTTATACTGAAGGGCTTAAGGCTGGTTTCCCGAAGATCAAAGGCAAGATGACAGAACTCAAAGCTATCCCGGGTAGTCCTCCCGACTTAGTGCATCCTCCACGTGGATGTAGGTTCCACCCGAGGTGTAAATACGCTAAGGCGGTATGTATGGAGAAGGAACCCGAGATGAAGAAAGTTGAAGATAACCACTGGTCCAGATGTCACTTTGCTGAAGAAGTGTTTAACGGCGAACTGCAGGAAGGAGGTCGATAATCATGGCAAGACAAGATGAAGAGTCTATGGTAAAAGTCAGGAAACTCAAAAAGTACTTCCCGGTCAAACAGGGTCTTCTAGACAGCCTGAAAGGCGGTGAAGGATTGAATGTGAAGGCCGTAGATGGTTTATCATTCGACCTCAAAAAAGGTGAGATCCTTGCGCTGTGTGGCGAATCTGGTTGCGGTAAAACGACCACGGGTAGATTGATGGTCAGATTGGAGACGCCTACAGACGGTCACATGATCTTCAAAGGCGTCGACATAAGTACACTGGACGGTAAGAACCTCAAGAAATTCCGCAGGAACGTTCAGATGATCTTCCAGGATCCTTACGAATCGCTAAATCCGCGGTTCACTGTATTCCAAACGATCTCAGAACCTCTGACAGTACACAACGTTGGAGATACCATCGAGGAGAAAGAGGATATCGTTTGTAAAGCCCTGGAGGCTTCAGAACTTAAACCCGCTATGGAATATCTTCACAGGTACCCACACGAGTTATCTGGTGGACAGAGGCAGAGGGTCGCTATCGCGAGAGCGCTCGTTCTAAGACCCGAGTTCATCGTGGCCGACGAGCCCGCTTCTATGCTGGATGTTTCGATACGTGCAGGTATCTTGAATCTACTGCTAGATCTTAGAGACGACTACGGTATACCCTTCGTTTTCATCAGCCACGACATAGCCGTTGCGAGATATATGGCGGACAGGATCGCTATAATGTATCTTGGCGATATAGTGGAGATGGGACCGAGTGAGGAAGTGATCTACAGTAACTTCCACCCCTATACGAACGCGTTGATCTCAGCTGTACCGATACCAGATCCAGAGTACGAGAGGGGTCGTGTCGAAGTTAAAGGTGAGATACCCAGCCCGATAAATGTACCGGAAGGATGTAAATTCCATCCTAGATGTCCCTTCAAAAAGAAGGTCTGCACAAAGAAGAAGCCGAAGCTGAGAGAGATCGAAGACGGCCATTACGCCATGTGCCATTTCGCGGGACAGATAGAATTCGACAGGGACGACGAACAGTCTATAGAGGGCCTATAGATGGATATCTGAGAACTCAGTTGGAAAAACAAAACCCCTTTACTTTTCTATTATTTTCTTTTTTTATCTTCCGTAACTTTAAAATCAATCCAAACCTTCTCAACTACCGTGATCCGATGACGAGTCTAGGTTTTATATGTGGAACGGGATACGATGATTGGGATGAATTCGAAGTTATCGAAGAGATAGATGTCGGTACACCCTGGGGAACACCTTCTTCTCCACTTATAAAGGGGGGGTTAGCCGGTAAGAAAATGTTCCTTCTTCTACGCCATGGAAAACATCGAAATATCCCTCCGCACAGGATAAACCACAGGGCGAACATCTACGCACTTCAAAGGGAGGTCGATGAGATAATCGGGACCTCCTCCGCGGGAGCTCTAGATCCCTCGATAGACATACCTTCCATATCGATACCAAGAGATTACATCAACTTGGCGGATGTTCCAACTTACTTTGACGATGAGATCAAGCATATAACTCCGAACCTCTCCGAAGATCTGAGACGGGGATTGATAGATGCTGGTGAGGATATTAACGGGTTGGCTATGACCGACGATGAATATGTGTATATACAAACCGCTGGACCAAGGTTGGAGACGAAGGCCGAGGTCAGGATGTTGTCGGATTGGGGTGAACTGGTGGGTATGACCATGGCAAGCGAAGCGACGCTTTCCAAAGAGGCGGACATCGGATACGCTTCCATAGTGTCTATAGATAACTACGCTAACGGTATCATCGATGAAGAATTGGATTTTGAAGAGATTATCGCTAACGCCAGGCGGAACTGGAACTCTGTGAAGGCGCTGGTCGAGATATTTATGGAGAACAAATAAGGTGTTTTTATGAACCTGAAGATAGAAGATGCTAAGATAATATCGAGAGAAGGCAGATGGGACTTGCTGATAGATGAAGGAGAGATCAAAGAGATCGGTAAAGAGCTGGGGGATGCTGATGAATGTATTCAGGCGGAGGGAAAATTTCTGATGCCTGGTTTCGTTAACACACACACCCACGCGGCCATGTCGCTCCTTCGGGGGTACGCTGATGATCTGCCGCTGCAGACTTGGCTCGAAAAGAAGATCTGGCCCGTGGAAGGCAACCTCGACGAGGATTACATCTACTGGGGTACGAAATTAGCCTGTTTGGAGATGATAAAAACCGGGACCATCGCGTTCAACGATATGTACTTCTTCATGGAATCAGCCGCTGAGGCAGTTGAAGATATGGGTATGAAAGCAGTTTTGAGCTACGGTATGATAGACCTAGACATCGTGGAGAAGAGGGAGGACGAGATCGAGAAAACCAAGGAGTTCATGGACGAGATAAAGGACTCGGAACTGGTGAAGGCTGCCTTGGGGCCTCACTCCCTATACACCCTTTCTAGAGAGGGTTTGGAATGGTGTGCAGAGTATTCCAAAGAGAAAGACCTTCTAGTTCATTTTCATCTAGGTGAAACAGAGAAAGAACTTTCCGATTTTAAAGAAGAGCACGATGGGACTATGACTGGTTACTTGGATGATATCGGTATACTTAACGACAGGATGATAGCTGCACACTGCGTTTGGCTCGAAGAGAAAGATTTCGAGCTGCTCGGTGAAAGAGGTGTGGTCGTCAGCCATAACCCCACGTCGAACATGAAATTGGGAGTCGGCAAACCCATGGATTACGAGAAGCTTGCAGAGAACGGTGTTCTCGTCACTTTGGGCACGGATGGATGTGCTTCCAACAACAACCTCGATATGCTTGAGGAAGCGAAGATAGCCGCCTTACAGCAGAAGATGTCCGGTGACCCGACAAGTCTTCCTGCTGAGAGAGCCTACGAGATGATAACTAAGAACGGAGCGGGGGCGCTCAAGACAGGTGGAGGGGTGGTGGAAGAAGGAAAGGCCGCCGACCTGATACTCGTCGAGAGAGGTGTGCAGTCCGTTCCCGGACACAATCTGGTTTCCGACCTAGTTTATTCGATGAACGGGTTGAACATTACCGACGTGATAATAAACGGAGTTGTGGTTATGAAGGACAGGTACGTAGAAGGGGAGGAAGAGATAATGGATACTGCAAGAGAGAAAGCCGCTGAGTTGGTTTCCGAGGTGGAATAGATGCTGGAAAAATTGAAAGATTCTTTAGAGGAAAGTCCAGTCGTGGATATGGGTGATTATCACTATTTTATACACCCCCTTACAGATGGACTGCCTTTGGTCGAGAAAGAACTGTTGGACGAAGTGGTGGAAGTTGTTATGGATATAGCGGACCTAGACTGCGATTATATCCTAACGGCTCAGTCCATGGGATTCCCGCTAGCAGCTGCGCTTTCTATGAGGACTGGTATCCCTTACAAGTTCATAAGGAAGAGGAAGTATGGGTTGGACGGTGAAGTCGCCATCAGCCAGGTAACCGGTTACTCCGAAAGCGAGATGTACCTGAATTTCGTTGAGGAAGGGGATAAGGTGTTCTTCATCGACGATGTGTTGAGCACGGGCGGTACGCTGAAAGCTATAGTTCAAGCTCTGAGGAAGATAGGAGTGGAGATATCAGATATCGTGTTGATATTTGAAAAGATAGGTGTTAAAGAGGATATCGAAAAAGAACTGGGTATCGATATAAAGACGCTCTTGAGGATCGAGATGGACGGACCCGATATCAAAAGAGTTGAAGAGGGGTTCTGAAGATCAATCTTTGATGACTCTTTTTCGTTTCTTCATGCCTACTTGATCTAGGTTCTCGTTATCACTTTTAGGGCTGTCATCATCGGAAGTGTCTTCTTGACCCTCACCTTTCAGGACCCTCGTCTTCTTTTTTACTACTTCCTTTTTTGAGGTCTTTATGACTCTGTGTTTCTTTTTGATGTCTTCCTCTTGTATTTCTTCGCCCTCTCCTAGAACGAGTTCTTTGTCTTCCTCTTCCCCCACATCTACATCTCCAACCATCTGTATAAGATCTGTTTTCGGACCTTCTTGATCCTGTTCTCCTTCCTGTTGGTTAGGGGCTTCATCATCTTCTATTACTTCTTCTGTTGATCCAGAATCCCCTATATCCCTTTCATCTATGTGTTCCACCCGTTCCTCCTTTTTCTCCCATTCTTCGCCTATGATCTCTTGTTTTTCCTCTACCTCGTTAGTTTCATCATCGTGATGCCTTTTATGGAGGACTGGAAGGCTCTTTATCCTGTGCAGAGTGGATATCTCAGAACCGTATTCACTGAAATAATCGCCGGCTTCTATCTCATTCTTTTTTTTTAGGACGTTAAGGTCATCTTTATCTTCTTTCTTCATGGATAAAGAATTCAACTCATTCTCCAATTTTTCAACCAGGTCTACGGGTGATTCTTCTTTTGTTTTGTCATCTTTTTTATCTGAAGAAGCACCACCGTTTCGGTTCTTTTTATTCTTGCGGATCGAGTAATATACGCCGAATATCAGGAGGAAGAGCATTATGGCTGCCATGATAGCTATGACAACGAGGTTCGAGAAGGAGACCGATTCTGGTTCTAGTGATATGGTTTTGGTGACCGTTTTTTTTGTGATATCTTTTCCCAGCGTGTTGTTCTCTTTGACTATGAAGTGATATTCGTGGCCGCCGGGTTCCAGGTACTTTTCGTAGTAGTATCTCTTACCGTCTGAGGTGTTGTGGTCGGATAAGTTGTGTTCTTTCATCGGGTATCCGTCGCCGTCTATGACCACCTCTACCGATTTGGGTAATTCATTGTCAGGATCAGTGTAGACAATGCTCCATGTGACCTTAGTGGGCTTGTATGTTATGTTCACCTGCTGTTGCGATATACTCGGAGGGTCGTTTATGGGAGTTACGTTGAGGACTACGGGGAAATCGCTCCTCTGTCCCGATACGGATATCTCGAAAATTATGGTCATCAGGCCGAACTCGTTCTCTGGGGGTGTGAAGTCTATGTATCCCTGGCGGTTCCTGACTGTTACGTTATCGTCTGTGCGGTAACCCCTTATACGCGCTCCAGGGGGGAGTTTCTCTATCAAGGGATAACCGTCCAGCGTTTTATCCTCATCTGTGGATACCTCGAATCGGTTAAGTAAGGTGAGGGTGCTGTCAACCGTCTTCCAGACCTGTTCCTCCAGTATAAATGAATTTATAGCTGTGACGTTGGAAGATAGCATGTAAAGGTGATACTTGCTTCCGGTGACGCTGGTGGTCCGTATCATCGGGGAAGCTCCATCGCATTTGATAGCGTTGTTCTTATTGCCGGAGATCACATCGTTGTCTATCAGGGGTGAACCGCCGGTCATCGATATCCCGAACAGGTTGTTGTTGGCTATGGTGTTGTTTGATATCTGTGGGGAGGAATCCCTGAGGTGTACGCCGCCGTAATTGTTGCTGACGGTGTTATCGAAGATGGCTCCGAAGCTGTTGGTGAACAGTATGCCGTTGCCTTCGTTGTTACTTATCATGTTCTCAGCAAGGTTCAGATCGGTGCAGTTGTCCGCCTCTATTCCTATACCTCTGCAGTCTTCTACGGTATTGTTGAGAGCTGAGATGCTTATACCGGACAGATACATACCGGATGTGCAGCGGGTCATTTCGTTCCTAGATATGCTGGTGTTTGCCGTACCCGTCACCCTTATCGCCCAGCCGTTGGTTTCGGTCATCGCGTTATCTTCTATGACTGCTTCCGAACTCTTGATCTGGATACCGTAACCGCCTCCCTCTATGATATTGTCTTGGATGACGGGTTTTCCACCCTGTAAAAATATCGCTCCGTCTTCACCGACGAAGGTGTTGGATCTGATGGTGATGTTCGAACTCTTTGAATGAACGGAAGCTTTGTTGTTGCTAAGGAAGTAGTTGTCCTCTACTATAGGTCCGCCTCCCGACGCGGAAATCCCATTGCCTAGGATATCTGAGATGTTGTTCTCCTTTATCACTGCATCGCTGTCTTTGAGATATATGCCCGCTTCTCCGCTTATCTGATTGTCGATTATATCTGGAGAGCCTTCCTTTACTGTCATAGCGTGACCGGATGATGAGATAAAATCGTTGGACTCGATGGTGATTGAGGATGATATGATATCCATTCCGGCTTTTACAGATCCCTGGAAGTGATTATCTCTTACGACGGGATTACACGAATCTACTCTCAGACCGATGTGGTTGTCAGTGAAATCGCACCTCTCTATCTTTACGGAATTGGATCTGACAGTGATATCCGGTCTGCCTTCCTCCATCCCGCTTCCCTTTATTTCTGTGTCCGTGATGCTTCCGGAGCTCCCTCTCATGAACTCCAGGTTCATGCCCCCTGTTTCATCCATGTTCAGAGCGTCGTTTTCGGAGATGCCGTAGGAAACGTCCAGGGTCAGGTTCGTGTGATTCAACATGTCTATATTGTACCCCTTGCCGGGATACATGGTGTCGGACATCGATATCTCTTCCCAATCGCCGCCGCTTTCTCCTGTAGTCTGTGTTCTGATAGCTTCGATGTCGTCTTTGATGTCCGAAAATACGTTAGAAGCGAACTTGGGCTCCGTGTATGGATAGGATATCCAGTTGTCTCCTTCGTAGAGTTCCCAAGAGGGCCTTTTTGGTATGTAGCCTCCCAGGGTCACGTCTACTGGCTCTGTGATATTGAGGATGATACCCATACTTTCATCTATGTTATCAAGGTCGTTGAAAACATCAGATCTGTAAGGCATGTAAGACGGAAAGGTATTTTTCTCTGCATCGTAATACCTGGCGATATCATAATTACCCTCGAAAGGTGAAAGGACTGAACGTATTGAGTCATCCTCTCTTAGGAAGGGTAATGATATCATATTGTACCCTTCGGATAGGTTGTACGTTATCTCCCGTTTTACATAATCTTGATAGGATAATATCTCTGAATTCTGGATGTTAAGTGTGCCCGATTCTTCTATCCGGAAAATGTTCTCTTCTGAACTGTCTAGGATCAGCTGTACGTCCTTCAATTCTAGTGTGCCCCTGACGGAGATGTCACCATCTACTATCATCTGCTGGTACGAATAACTCTTCGATTCGCCCTCATCGACTGTCAGATCTTGAACTGTTTCTGCATCTGCAGTAGAAAATACAGGCGGGACCAAAGAAATTATCATCAGTATTATACAAACAAGGGTTAATTTCCTATTCATCATCGGACACAGTCTCTATTGAGTTTTTTCATATAAGTATGTTTAGTATATTATATACCTCAGCCACCGACGACCGGAGGCATCAACGCTACATCGTCACCGTTCTTCAACTCTACGTTCTCACGATTGACCTCTTTATTGACCGCGATGATGACCTGTTTATCGTAATCTTCCAGGGATGGATATATATCGGCCAATATGTCCATCAGATCCGATGTTCTAGTGCCTTCTTCGATCTCTATATCCGTTTTCCTTATACCCACAGCTTCCCTGAGAGATGAGAAGAATTTGACATGGATCAGGTTTTTCGTTCTGGACATATTATCAAATTATCGTTAACCACTATATTATTCTTGTTCTTTTGGTTCTTTGATAGTGATATAGATATTAATTAATAAACTCGGCTTTGAAATTTATTAAGATATATGGGTAAATGTTATATCGGAGGAAAATATGGATTGACTATGTCTTTCGAAATAAAGGTATCCAGTCACACACCTACGGTTTCAGACGATCTGAACGAAGTCTTGGAGAGGTTTTTGCTCGATATCGGTTATCTGTCCGGTAGAAAAACGGGTGAAGAACTCTACGAGAGCGTGCCGTTCAGGATGTGGACGGATTTCTTGCTTAAGGAACCTGAAGAGCCCATGACCGTGGACGATCTATCCGCGAGGTTGGACGCATCCAAACCCACGATCTACAGGCATCTGAACAAACTCAAGAACATGGACCTGTTGGAATCCGAGGAGATAGTCGAGCAAGACGATGGAGAGGTCGTGAAGAAAGGCTACAAATTGAGGAACGGTGATTTCCAGACGGCGTGGCACGTGACCGAGGCTAACATAGAATCCGTTTTGAAGAGATACAGACAGACCATAGACAAGATAATCGAGCTTTCAGAGGGGTAGATTATGGGTAATAATAAGAAAGTTCAGAACAGATTGACGGTGGGTTCTAAGTACCTGATAAGATCGCTCCATACTCGCGAGGAGACCTTGGAGACCAGCGGGACGTTCCGCGGTTATCTTACATTGGGTAGAGATCAGGCTTTACGGATGGAATTAGATGATCCTCATGAGGAGCCTGGCAAGATAAGGATAATCCCGAGCCACATGGTCATACACATCGATATCATAGAAGAGGTCGAGGAAGAGGAAGACGATGGTAAAGATACTTCTAGAAGTTCTTATTTCGGGTGATGATCTATTCCTGTGCAAGTAGATAGCGACACCCTAGAGGCGAAGGTCATAAAGCTCTTGATGAAAGGCAAACCGATAACTTTGAAAGAGGTCGCTAGGGAACTGCATATCTCCGAGAGGAAGATCGAAAGGGTTGTGAAAGGGCTGGCTTCCCGGGGTATAGTCGAGATCGAGGAACTTCCGGATAAGAAATATCTCAGGTTGAAAAGGTCTGACATAAGCTTCCACGGAACGAATCCTTCTCAGGAGAAAGCGTTGAAGCACAAGAAGAGCAAGAGGCAGAAGAACAAGAAGAAAGAGAACAGAAGTACCGACATGATGTATGGATGAAAAAACTTAAATATCGATGACCAATAGCGAACAATATCAAGATAACACCCTCCCACCCCCCTTTACTTTTCATCGATTTTTTAAATTAGTGTCGATTTTATGCATGTGTAGATATTTATAGTGCTTTAACAACGTATGTATGAGCATGCAAACGTATAAATAACAAGAAATAGAATAGAGGGAACCGTGACTGACGGAAGACTTAGAGATATGTTCAAAAAACCCGATATACTCGGGGGGAAGATCATCCCTACGCTTTTCCTGCTAGGGTGGCCTATAATGTTAGAGTCGCTGCTTCAGACGGGTTACAACCTGACGGATACCTATTGGTTGGGGAACATGGGGAAGGAGGCTGGTAAGGAAGCCCTTGCGGCCACGCAGATATCTTTTCCTCTGATCTGGTTGATGGTCTCCGTGGGCACGGGTTTCGGCATAGCGGCCATCGCGCTCGTTTCGCAGCACACCGGTGCGAGGCAGTTCAAAGAAGCGGACAAAGACGCCGGCCAGTTGATGCTGTTCTTCCTGATATTCTCGAGTATAGTGGCAGCTGTAGGATTCTTGATCACTCCCGCTCTGATAAACACCGTGATAATAGACGACCCGATGGTAGCACAGAAAGGTATCAGGTTCATGCGGACCATCTTTTTAGGTCAGCCTTTCATGTTCACCTTCATGGCCTTCGCTTTCCTGTTGAGGGCCTACGGCGATACGATAACACCGATGAAATTGACTTTACTGTCAGTGGGTTCTAACATCGTTCTGGACCCTCTTTTCATCTACGGTGTAGGTCCATTTCCAGAGTGGGGTATATTCGGAGCGGCCTTCGCTACAGTTATAACCAGAGCGGCAGCTGCTTTCGTGGCTCTATATCTTCTGTTCAATCATAAAGTCGGGATCCATCTTGAACTGAAGAACATGAGACCAAATCTGAAAAGGTTGAAGAAGTTCCTGAAGATCGGTGCCCCCGCTTCGATAGGGAACAGCGGCACGGCTCTGGGTTTTGTGTTGTTGACCTTTATAATAGCCAGGGTCGATGACAGCACGGCTGCGTTGGCGGGATACAACGCCGGCGACAGGATCCTGGGGTTGATGTTCATCTTCATGGGTGGATTGGCGGTAGCTATGAGCACCATGATAGGTCAGAACCTGGGGGCGGATAAGAAGGAGAGAGCTGATAGGGTGGTGAAGAAAGGTCTGGTGACTCTGGCCGGGATAATGGCCGTATTTACGCTGATCTTGTTCTTGTTCCGAAGGGAGTTCATCATCGTCTTCAACCAGGACCCGGAAGTTATCAGGATCGGTACCAGGTTCCTGCTGATATTCTCGCTGAGCATGCCGTTCTTCGGCGTGTTCCGGGGTGTGAACGCGGTCTTCGAGGGGTCGGGGCACACCAAGTACCAGATGGGTCTGAACCTGGTGAGGTTGTGGGGTCTGAGAGTTCCGCTGGCTTTCCTCTTCGCCTTGTATCTGGGGCTGCAGTCAGACGGCGTCTGGATAGGCATGGCTACCAGTAACGTTATAGCTGCTATTGTAGCGCTGGTGCTGCTGAGTACCGGGATCTGGAAAAAGAAGATTATCAAGGAGAAAAGCGATAAAGTCGGCACCGCTGCTTGATCTTGTTATATTATTCTGTTACTATGATATGGTCTATAGCCACTTCGGCTATATCTTTAGAATAGGAGAGTATACGGAACAAGCTGTCTACTATATACGCGATGGAAACCAAGATGTTCTGATCTTCAACTATGCTGACGAGTTCATGCTTTATCTCATCTATCCTGTGTTCTAGATCATCTGATCGTTTCATAACTTCATCCACCATCTCAAAATTACGTCTAAACAGGCCGTCTATAGAAAGGTTGAATAGTTCTATGACTTCGTCAGCGGTTGATAGTACGTCCTTCGATATCGGTATCTCATCTTCATCCCTTAATTCGATGGCGTTATGTGCTATCTTTGCGACATGATCCGCTATACGTTCAAGGTGGTTAGAAGTCAATAGAAAACCTAGTGCTTCCTTGGGCTCCATCCCCATCTTTTCCGCGAAATAGACATCATCCAGCAGTTTGTTGTATTGTTTACATATCATCCAGTGGAGCTTGTCCACTTCTTCATCTTTTTCGATCAAATTTTCTAAAGATGTAGTGTCTTTTTGTCCGAAAGAATCTCTGACTTTGAGGAACATGTTATAGGTGACGGAGTACATCCTTTTGACGCCCTTGTTTATGGAAAAATCACTAGAATCCAGGAAATCTTTCATCACTATAGATCCGTCGTTCTCGCTTATCACCTCTAGTCCGATCATATTCTTGCGTAATCTTCTTGTTGCTCTTATCATGCGTCCAGTGAACTTTTCTTTGGGTTCTATCTTTATCTTATCATAACCGGCTAAGTAAGAACCTATGACCCTCCGGGATAATTTATCCGTATCTTCGTCTTCCATCTTTATCGTGTATTGTTTGACACTCGGTCTTTGCTTGTTATCGATAATGGGATCGATCAAGATCGTACCGTCGGAAAGTGGTATAAGGCCGACGATGTCACCTACGTTGATACCTATCTTATTGACCCACGGCTTCGGTAAAGAGATGATGAAAGTGGACTTGCCAGTTCTCTGTACCTTCCGGGTCTCCATGTGATCAAAAATACAAAAAATACGGATAATATTTAATATCTTTCGACATAGATATATATCTGCTATTTATACCTATATATGGGTATTTTTATATGGTATGTGATCTAAAATCTTTTATCTCATCGAAAATGTGGTATGGTGGGGCCACCGAAATTTGAATTCGGGTTCCTAGCTCCCCGAGCTAGAAGGATGGACCAAGCTACCCTATGGCCCCATAATGAAGAAAAAATAAAGGGTTTTTAGTCGCTTGTCTCAGTACTGCATCGTTTCGTCTATGAGGTCTTTGTGGGTCAGTATCATCCTTCGACAGCAGTACCTCTCGATACCAAGGTCGTCTAGGACTTCTCCGGGATCCTCTCCCCTATCGACCCTGTCCCTGTAGACTTCGTAGACGTTGGCTATTACCTTTCCACACGTGAAACATCTTATCGGTATTATCATATCTCAGATCACCGGTATGATTTCTGCCTTTTCTTACGGGCACCAGCACCCTGTGGCTGTTTCGGTAATTTCCTTCTTGGATCGGATACTAAGAGACTCCTGTCGTATTCCCTGAACATCTCTTCGAGTTCTGGATCATCGAAATAATCGACGAAGCACAGAGCTATAGCGGTCCTGGCCGCTCCGGCCTGACCCATGACTCCGCCTCCTTTAACGAGAACGTTGACGTCTATCTTCTCCGACCTGTCGCCTATCAGCTGTACCGGTTCTTTGATCTTCAATTTTGCCATCTCTGGATCGTGTATCTCCAGGGGTACGTTGTTGACCTTGATACGCCCTTTACCGGGCTTGATGGTGGCCTTCGCTATGGCCGTCTTCCTTTTTCCAGTCTTTGTGATATTTTTATCATCTGCCATAAGTCACACCTTCAGAATTTTGCTCCCAGGTATTCGGACACTTCTTTGAGGGTTATCCCTTTGATACCCTGCGCTTTCTTGAGCCCTTCTCCATGGAATTCCTTTCCTTCGAATCCCTTAGGTATACCGATATAAGCACGGAATCGTTTTAATGCTTTTCGCCCCCTAGGTTTCTGATATGGGAGCATACCTCTTACCGTGCGCTTGAAAATCTGCTCGGGTCTTCTCGGGTAATATGGGCCTTTACGTATCTTGCCCCTTTCTCGGCTCTCTCTGTACTTGGCCAGTATCTTATTCTTGCGGCCAGTTATAGTTATCTTCTCAGCGTTGACCACACTGACTTCTTCTCCAGCGAGTAGGTCTTCAGCTATCTGTGTTGCGAGTCTGCCGAGTATCTTATTATCTCCGTTGTAAACCTTCATGTTATCACCCTATGATCCTCACTTTGTTGCCCTTGGGCTCTCGTTCTGCCAGCTCGCGGATGGTCATGTGACTACCGCCAGCTTCCTCTATGCTCTTCTTCGCACTATTACTGGCCCTGAAAGACCCGGCCGTTATCCTTTTGGTGAGGTATCCAGATCCTAAGATCTTTCCTGGTATGACGATGGTTTCATCGTCTTCCACATACCTCTGGATCGTAGAAAGATTGACTTCAGCCCAGTTCTGCAGGGGCTTTTCAAGTCTTTCCGCCACGTCTCGCCAGATCGGTGCGTCTTCTTCCCGTGCCTGAGTTTTTAAGTCGTGTATCAGGTTCACGAGGTTCGGGTTAGTTTTGTTCTCAATCGACATTGTATCTGACTCCTCCGACTTGTCAGGGATCTATTTTTGGTTGTAAAGAACCCTGAGATCAGCGGGTATTCGTGATGCACGTAATATGGGGTTTATAAATGTTACTGCGAGCGTGCGACCATAATATTTTAAATAAGTCGATATGTAATATATGATAAGGTGAAAACATGGACGGGTTAAGGATCGGGGGACAGCACCTCTACAACCAGGGCGACATGGCTCAAACGAAGAACACTGTTCAGTCTATACTTCATGGGGAAGATATGGATGTCGAGTATCTGCCCAACGGTGGTATGGAAGGGAAGAGCACTCTGAACTCCATCGAGGTGAATTTCATCCAGCATCAGGGCGGTACTCGTGTCGAGGTCGATCACGGGATCACTACGGTGGGTGTGATATTGGGCGTTATCCTCTTGATGGCATTCGTGTTGGGCGGGATAATCGTTCTACTGTTCTGGTACATGAAGTACGATGATCTTAAGGACGCGTTGAAGAGGGCCTTTCCGGGATATATACCTCCTGCTGGAGGGTACGGTCAGGCGGAGTATCAG
>JBNJFO010000002.1:0-23488 GCA_051746905.1 Thermoplasmatota archaeon | reverse complement strand
TTTGTATTCTAGTAATCTTCCGAGTATGTTCTCACTAGCTTGATCCTCCTTCGAAGAAACTATCATTCTCATGGTCAGAGTTATGTGAACTTGCCTTTTTAAACTTCATCATGGAATCCGGATGAATAATGATTAAATAGTTATCTTCGTTAAATGAACAGATGTCTTTGAAAGGTAAAGACCTGATCGGTGATGTGTTGGAATCGAATCCAACAAGGGCCGACGAGTTATACGAACTTCCGTTACATTCGGTCTTTATCTCTATAGGTGGTTATCTGGCCATAGGTTTAGGCATATTTCATTTTATAGTATCCATGGCAAATCGACCTTTTCTTCTCCTGTTAGGACATCTTATCATCAATATTATCTTTGGAGTGGGATTACTTCTCACCAACACTAAGATGATCAAAAAGAAGATCGCGAGAGGTGTGTCAACGATCATAATATCGATAATATTGATAGCATTCGGAGGGATAGTTGGAGCTCTAAGTGGTATAGTCGCTCTTATCGGTGGAATACTTTATTTTATCAAAATCGAACGTTGAAATAAAATACTCTCTTCCACCCGATAGTTTAATTATTCAGTGACGTTTTATTGTATACTGTGGTAAAATGGTAAAAGATGTCGAAGTTATCAGCCAGTTGATGAAAATATCCGCTAACTCTGCCCCACGAGCCGAAGGGACCGAGATCGAAATCGAAATATTGGATGAATCGGAAAAGGAGATGGTCATAGAAGAGATGTATCAACTTGCTGATGAGTTAAATGAGGAGATCTATAGAGAAAATGGGGAGATACTCGAATCATCGGAGGGTTTGATGATTATAGGATTAAATAAGAAAAACACCTTAGGACTTGACTGCAGGGCTTGTGGCTTCGATAGCTGTGATGATCTACTAGATCGTGAAAGTGAGGGGATATTCCAAGGTCCGAACTGTGCGTATAGACTGATCGACATGGGGATCGCTTTGGGTTACGCAATCAAAACTGCAAAATTGCACAATATGGACGGAAAGATAATGGTAAGAGCCGGTTTAGCTGCTAAGAATCTAGGGTTATCTGATACTAGGGTCTGTATAGGTGTTCCGATATTTTCTGATCTTAACGAAGGTTATATCTGAGATAGTTTTACTTTCTTTAAAATTTATCAAAAACTATCCGCTATCTCTTCATAATATCAGTGTCTATTTTATCTAGTTCTCCGAGTTTTGTGCCATCTAGTAAAAAAACTTCCTCTTCAACTACGGATACCTTCTTTAGAAAGGGGGTTATATAGCCGTCCTTGTTTATACTGATACCACCAAGCAATTCGTTGAAATGGGGCATTATAACAACTTCCTGGGTTTCCTTCTTGCCGATATTCTCTATCTCATGCAATTTTCTATCCTCGTCATTATCTCTAAATATCCTCATCTTAACCCAGCACGGCTTCTTTTCCCTCCTACCCAGACCGTCTAAGAAGTAAACAGAAGGATGAGTATGAGCGATGATGATTTTATCCGATCTTGCAACTTCTTCCTTGGGATGGGCGTGGCCGTGGAAATAGCCTACCCCATCGATGACAGCACCGCTGGGATCGTGGACAAAAACTTCTGACGGTAGATATCTCTCTATGCCGCCATCGTGGTTTCCCTTGAAGATATGAACTTCTTCTACAATCTTCAACCACTCGTCGATGGCCTCTGGTATCTCTTTGTATTCCTGCCAAGTTCCCCGGGGTATGTTGTGTTTAAGGTCTCCGTTTATTATCAACCGTCTTGCTTTATTTTCTCTTATAATCTGTGAGATCGAATCGATCATCTCTTTTGTTTTACTCGGTAGATTAACTCCTTTCTCTGCCAACTCAGATTCATATCCTATATGCAGATCTGCTACTACTATCGCATATTCTACTTTTAGAGCTCTTTTATTCCAAATGGGCTGTATGTTCAATTTTTATCCTCCTCTAGAGATGAGGAAGATACTTCTCTATCTCCCAATCTGTCACCTGTTGTCTGTATTCGTTCCATTCATCTCTCTTTTTATGTAAAAAGTGGTGGAAGGTATGTTCACCCAAGATATCTTTAACGAATTCGCTCTCTTCCATCTTTGATATGGCATGGCCAAGGTTCGCTGGCAGTGTTCCTATCCCCATGTCTTTTCTTTCTTTCTCTGAAAGCTCGAAGATGTCTTCCTCAACCTCTTTGGGTGGGGTGATCTCGTTCTCAATCCCTCTCAATCCAGCACCCAGCAGAACAGCGAACTGTAGATATGGATTACCGGCTGGATCGGGGTTCCGTATCTCTATCCTAGTCGCTTTACCTCTGCCGGATGGAACTCTAGCTAGTACACTCCTATTGAGATGTGCCCACGAAATATATACCGGTGCTTCGTATCCAGGTATCAATCTCTTGTAAGAGTTGACCCAGGAGTCCAATACCGCGCACATCTCCCCCGCGTATTTTAACAGTCCTCCTAGGTAATATCTAGCTCCATCGCTCAAACCATCAGGGTCGTTTTCATCGTAGAAGTAATTTTTTTCGCCATCGATCAAACTCTGGTGAACATGCATACCCGTGCCGTTCACACCTGTTATGGGTTTTGGCATGAAAGTAGCGTGTAAGTCGTTCAATTTTGCTACTGTCTTGATACCGTGTTTTAATGTCATTATCTGGTCAGCTATCTTCTGTGCCGGTCCGTATCTGAGATCGATCTCGTGCTGTCCGCTAGCTACTTCGTGGTGAGAGGCCTCTACTTCGAAACCCATATCCTCAAAATAGATATTGCATTCTTTCCTGACCCTATCTGCTCTATCCAAAGGCATCAAGTCAAAATATCCGCCTTCGTCATCTGGAGTAACTGTGGGTTTGCCTTCTTCATCCAATTTGAACAAGAAGAATTCATACTCTGGACCCACGTTAAACTCGTATCCCATATCTTCTGCTTTATCCAGCTGTCTTTGTAAGATATAACGTGGATCCCCCTCGAATCTTTCTCCATTCGAATAGTAAATATCGCATATCAACCTACCCGTTTTTATATCTTCATCGATCCATGGGAATATCAAAAATGTATCTAAATCAGGGTAAGCTCTCAGGTCCGACTCCTCTATGGTCGCATAACCCACTATCGATGAACCATCGAATAGAACCCCGTCGTCTATCGCCCTTTCGAGATGATGGGCTGGTATCGACACGGATTTCACACCACCCAGTATATCCATGAACTGCATCTCAACAAATTTAACGTTCTCTTCAGCCACGATACTCAATACCTCTTCCTTCTGCATGATCTCACTTCTTATTATCTAATATTAAGGTGATTACGAAAAACTTAAATTAATCTTTCTATCGATGGAGAGAAAAAAGGTAAGAATTTTTCAAAAGATGGGTTGAAAACCATTAACTATAAATACAACATCTAAATAATAGTCAATTAAATCTAATTAAATATAGTGTGATATCATGGCAGAAAAGAAACAGAAGAAGAAAAAATACACGACCGTATCGATACCGATCCCTCTAGCAAAGAAAGTGAAGAAGAGGATGGAAGGAACAGGATTCAATTCGATATCCAGTTACGTTACATACGTCCTCAGACAAGTGATCTCAAGTATAGAGGAAGAAGAGAAGGAACAGGAGAGTTTCTCCAAAGAGGATGAGGAAAAGGTCAAAGAGAGATTGAGAGCGCTTGGATATCTCGATTGAATAATATATAATTGATGAGGTTAAAACAATGTCTAAGCCACATGGCGGAACTCTTGTTAACCGGATAATATCTGGTAGCAAAAGAGAGAGGTTACTCGATGAATCATCCGAAATGACCAAGATCCAGCTCACTAGTGAGTTAAGAAAAGATACTCAGAACATCGCTTCTGGCGTATACTCACCACTCCAGGGATTTATGGGTCATGAAGATTTTGATAACGTCCTTGAGCACTCTAGATTAACGTCCGACGTTGCATGGACTCTACCGATCGTTCTAGACGTAGACGAGGAGACAAAAAGCAGATTCGACGAAGGAGAAGATATCATACTCGAAACAGAGAACGGTGCTCCTTTTGGTATGATGGATGTAGAAGAGATATACACTTACGACAAGGAAAAGATGGCAGAGAGCATGTACGGCACTTTGGATATGGACCATCCAGGTGTTGAAAAAGTGATGAACATGGAAGATTACCTGATAGGTGGAGAAGTCATACAACTCGACGAACCGGAGAATCCGTTCGAAAAATACAGTTTGAAGCCCATGGAAACAAGGGTCCTTTTCAAAGAAAAAGGTTGGAGGAACGTTGTTGGATTCCAAACTAGGAATGTTCCTCATCTAGGTCACGAATACGTTCAGAAAACAGCCCTCACATTCGTCGACGGTATTTTCATCAATCCGATAATCGGTAAGAAGAAGAAAGGTGATTACAAAGATGAAGTAATACTAGACGCTTACAACACTCTGATGAACAATTATTATCTGCAGAACAGAGCGGTCATGAGTATCTTGGAAGCCGAGATGAGATACGCCGGTCCAAAAGAAGCGATATTCCACGCGATCATGAGGAAAAACTTCGGTTGTTCTCACTTCATAGTCGGTAGAGATCATGCAGGTGTCGGAGATTATTACGGGCCGTACGCAGCTCAGGATATCTTCGATAAATTCCCAGACCTCGGTATAACACCGGTATTTTTCAAATCGTTCACGTACTGCGAGAAATGCGGCGGAGCTGTAGACGGATTCATCTGTCCACACGATGATAAATACAGGGAAAATTTCAGCGGTACGAAGATGAGAAAACTGTTCAAAGCGGGAAAGACACCTCCGGACCACATGATGAGGCCAGAGGTCGCTGAACAGGTCGCTAAAACGGACGATAAATTCGTGGAATAGATAAGGAAGTCGATCAGATGGAACAGATATCAAAAACGGTTGAGGGAGCCGAAGGTCTCCTTCTACACCATTGGGATACCGATGGGATGTCCTCAGCAGCTCTCCTTTTAAGGGAGCTGCCTGACAATTTTACTTTATTCACTCCTTCGATAGGCAACTATTTTCTCGACGATGAAGACAGAGAGAAGATAGAAAATATCGATCCAGAATTCTGTATCGTTGCGGATATGGCTCTTCCCGAGGATTCTATAGATTTTCTGAAGGGTTTCGGCAAGGTGTTCATATTCGATCACCACCTTCAAGATCGTCACGATGTCGAGATACACCACAACCCTATCATCGACGGGGAATCACCTAAGAAGTACCCAAGCGCGTCATGGGTCATCAACGATTACATTGGGCACGAACCAAATCTGCTTTCAATATTGGGTGCCTTCGGTGATAGAGAAGAAAAATTAAAAGAGAACCCAGAAGCTCTTTCTGTTATAGAAGGAGTCCTCGATGATCTGGAAACGACTTTCGAAGATGTTCTGCAGTGTGCTTATCTTTTAGATTCTAATTACAAAATAGGCGACATAGAAGCTGTGAACGATACGCCTAGATTCCTTAAGGACGTAGAACACCCGAACGATATCCTTGAACGTGAAGATCTCAATGAGAACGTTAAAAAGTTGAACGAGGCCATAGAAGACGAGGTCGAAGGTGATCTTAAAAGGGTCAAAGAAGGAGTTCTGCACAGGAAGATGAACTCACCTTATAATATCATATCTACAGTCACAAGGCGATTAGCTTGGGCCCGGGACAACGAGATAGTGATAGTATCGAACAGCGGTTATAAGGACGGGGAAACCCAGATCTATATCAGAGGACCTATACCGGATTCTGAAAAGATAATCAACTCAGCCAAAGATAAAGGATATTCCGCAGGTGGAAAGAGCGATGTGGTTGGCATGGTTATACCAACAGAAGTAAAAAACAATTTCTTTTATGAAATAATAGATATGCTTTAAATAATAATAAAAATAATAATAATAAAAATGGAGAATTGAAAAAATGGGAAAAGAACACATCATACCCAGTGAACAGCACTGGGAGAAGGAAAATGTCGAGGAAGGTTACACATTGTGGTTTACCGGTCTATCCGGATCTGGTAAATCAGCAGTGGCAGAAAGAGTTGCGATCATCCTGGAAAGAGAATACGGGGAACTCGTAGAGAGACTGGATGGAGATGTCGTCAGGCAGCACCTCACCTACGACCTCGGATTCACGAAAGAAGACAGGGATAAGAACATCGAAAGAGTCAGTTTCGTCGCTGAATTACTATCCCGGAACGGTGTTGGCGTCCTAGCATCATTCATATCTCCGTACATCGAAAGACGTGACAAGACCAGAGAGATGTGTACGAATTTCATAGAAGTCTTCGTAAAATGCCCTGTTGACGTATGTGCTGATAGGGATGTAAAGGGATTATACGAAAAAGCCATGAACGGAGAGATCGAGAATTTCACCGGCGTATCCGATCCATACGAAGAACCAGAGGATCCAGAGATCGTTCTCGAAACGGATAAAGAATCCATAGAAGAGAGTGTCAACAAAGTCGTTAACTATCTTGAAGAAAATGGATACATCCAACCATGACCAATGTAGTTCTTGATGCGAACGCTCTCATAATGCCCTTCCAGTTCTCTGTAAATCTAGAAGATGAGATCGTTAGGATCGTTCCAAAACCAGATATTTTTGTCCCCTCATCGGTTATCGATGAATTGAAAGGGTTGAATAGAAAAGACGCTTTGATGCTATCTGAAAGGTACAAGATTGTCGATGTTAAAAAAGACAGAGATGCTGGCGTGATAGAAGCAGCGGAGAAGTTGGATGCTGTTATAGTGACCAACGATAAAGAACTTAAGAGTAAAGCTAGAGAGAAAGGCATCCCGGTAGCGTTTTTGAGGAGCAGGTCGCATCTAGAATTGCTTGGAGAAATATTATAAAAAACCATTTCTTTCTTTTTTTGATGTTCGGCGGATCTAAAGGTAAGGAAAACATAACTCTTGATGGTAGAGTAACCTCAGGAAAGAATAGAGGGAAATTTTTCCTGTCTAAAGAAAAGTACAAAGAACAATTCATAGAACTCTTGAACATAGACCCAAAAATGGGTACACTAAACATCGAGTTGATCGGTGATGATGTCGAAAAATTCCGATCTTTAAAAGGTGATGAGGGAATAAAAATTGAAGGTTTTGTTGAGGAAGGTAAAAAATTTGGCGATGTTATCGCTTACCCCGCAAAGATCGATGATATTGATTGTGCACTAGTCATACCAGAAAAAACAGATCACGAAAATATTATAGAGATAATTTCTGATCACAAACTTAGAGATGAGTTGGGCGTAGAAGATGGTGACAAGTTAACCGTCAAGATCATCAAAGACTGGGATTAAAAATTATTTTCCACATATCTCAAGGCACTCTCGAACAGAGGTTTACCATCACCGTGTTCTTCAGATAATTTATTTTCAGATCGTGTCCAATCAGGGTGGGTATATCTGTTGAAAACTCTCTCTGGATGGGGCATCAATCCTAACACGTTGCCTTGAGAGTTACAGATACCTGCGATATCCTCTACAGAACCGTTCGGATTCCACGGGTAATCTGGCTCGCCTCCATCGGGGGTAGTGTATCTGAAAACGATCTGATCATTATCTTTCACTTTTTCAAGGATATCTCCGGATTCGAAGATCAATTTTCCCTCTGCATGTGCACTAGGGAACATGACCGTTCCTCCTTCATCAAAATTTTGTGTGAAGCAGCATCTTTTGTTTTCTTCTACTTTTAAGTAAGTGGGTCTGCACTCGAATTTATTGCTATCATTAGTAGCCAGAACTGCTTTAGGCACACCCGACATCGTTTCATCGATAGCTGGAAGTAAACCCATCTCGACGAGAACTTGAAAACCGTTACAAACTCCTAAAACTGGTTTGCCGTCTTCAACGAACTTCTCTAATTTTTCCTCCATAGCACTCTTCATCCTAGCCCCGAATATGGCACCCGCTCTGATGTAGTCACCTGCTGAGAAACCTCCCGGTAACATCAAGATATGATAATCATCCAGGTCTCTTTTCTCATCTTCATTAACATCTACACCTAAGAACTGCTTAAGATGAACTTTTTCAGCTTGAGCACCTAGGTCTCTCCACACCTGGTGTGATTCTTCTTCACAGTTCGTCCCTTCGATACGGAGCACGGCGACTTTGATATCTTCTCGGTTCAAGGTTATCTCCGGATTAGTGAAAAGGAAACCCATAATAAACATTTTCTGTATTTTTGTTCTGAAAATTTATAAGTTAAAATAAACCCCTAAGCAGAAAGTATATATCATAAACGTCATTTGTGGATAAATCCCAACGGGGCCATGGGGTAGCTTGGTCGATCCTTCGGCGTTTGGGACGCTGGTACCCGAATTCAAATTTCGGTGGCCCCACCATACTTTTATTTTAGATCAATCTTTATCGTCGTTGACCTTGTTCATCTTTTTTAGTTGGGATCCTTTGAATTCTTCCATGATCTCCTTGGGTCTTTTTGGAGTATCGAAAACATCGAACTGCTCTCCCCTCTTCATCATCATCTTGAATTCGTCTTTCTTCCAATCGATATGAGAGCGGATCTCTTTTATCCTTTCGAGGTCTTCGTCCTTGACTTTATCAACGACCTTTCCAGGTTTTCCTCTGACTACCGATCTCTCGGGTATGTCCATACCTTCAGGGACTATGGTATCACCGGCTATTATCGACTCTTTGCCTATCTTTGCACCTTCCAAGATTACAGCATTTGTTCCTACGAATGACTCTTCTCCGAGTTCACATCCTTTGAGTCGGGCTTTTGGAGAAATGAATGTTCCGTCTTCTACCTTTGTTTCGTAACCCTCTTTCCCTTCTATTTTGGATTTGTGGAGCATGAAGACATCTTCTCCGATCTCAACTTCAGATTCCGAACTGTCGATGATCGTTCCGTCGCCGAGAAAGGACCCCTCGCCTAACATCACATCACCGACTATCCTGGCGGTCGGATCCAAAAAATATGACCTCCCATCTAAATCATCATCTGTGAAACTCTCCAATTCTTCTGTCATGGTCTGCAATCCGTTACTATCGTTAAAAACGTTACGGACGAGCATGAGGGTCAAAGGTATATTTAGGGACATATCTTTTGGTATGTTCCTAACTAGCAGTGGATGACACAACGAATTAATATGAAGTTGTGTCTTCCACTATAATTTGATAGAAATGTAAAGATGCTTAAAGATTGTTGAAAGGTATCAGTAAAAAATACAGCTTAAATGTATTGAAACAAAATAAACAAAAATGAGAAAAATGGGTTTTAGTGATTCTGATGGGGACAGTGTCGATATGTTCTACTCGGTTTCATCTAGGATCTCTTCTTCCACATCCTCAGGTTCTTCCAGTTCCTCTGTGAACTCTGTTTCCTCCTCGGTCAACTCGTCAACATCTTCTGCTTCTTCGTAGACGTATTCTTCGTCTTCCTCGACCTCGAATTCTTCATATGTTTCCTCTTCTTCATTACCCCCGCGGAACAATAGATAGGCTATCACCAATATCACAATGATTGCAAGTATTCCAAGGGATATCATCATCATGGGTAAACCCTCATCTTCACCTTCTTGGGCCACTGTCGTGAATGAGAATTCATGATCTACAGAGTTTCCAGCGTCATCTTCTGCTGTGACTTCAACCTTGTATTCAGTTTCCTTCTCTAGTTCTTTATCAGGCGTGAAAGTAATAGTTTTCCGGTCGTTTGAAATGGAATAATCTCCTTCTACCTCTTCACCATCAACAGTGAGCGTTATTATAACACTGTCACTATTTAACGGCTCGTCGAAGGATAAGATTATTTCTCCATCCATATCGAAATCATTTTCACCATCTGAAGGGGTCGTTTCTTCTATAGCTGGAGGGGTCTCATCAGGAATATCCTGCTTCGTGGTAAAGGACCATGTATCAGCTTGAATCGATTCTTCATCGTCTTCAACGACAGCATACCATTCATAAGTTGTACCTAAATCAAGTCCTGACCATGTCGTAGAAGCCGTACTCCCGCTTTCAACATCTGTATCCGTGCCTATCAACGTGTCGTCGTATGCGTCGTAGAATGATACGTCCATGGTATCACCATCAGGGTCTGTAACATGAACGCTTAGTGATACATCAGATTCTATTTCTACAGAACCATTGGAGGGTGATGGGCTCGTAGGTTCTTCTGGAGGGTAGTTGGCCAATAAAGTTTCGAACTCAAAAAGCGTAGATTGCGTTGTTAGAGAACCATCTGTAATTACCACGTACCACTTATATGTCGTACCTTCACTCAAACCAGACCATGTGGTAGTTACTACATCCCCACTATTAACATCTGTATCCGTGCCTATCAACGTGTCGTCGGTTTCATCGTAGAACGATACGTCCATGGTATCACCATCAGGGTCTGTAACACGAACGCTCAATTCTGGTTCTAAACTTACCCCTTTATCTCCGTATGGTGGATTAGGGTCGGTTGGAATATTTGGATCTCTGTTATCATCGTAGGTGGTGAAACTCCATATTTTCGAAGTATTACTCAGATAGCCATCATCGGCAACAACGTACCAGTTATATTCTGTTTTCGTTTCAAGGTCAGACCACATCACATGTGCTGTCTCACCACTAGTTACGTTATCATTTGAACCAATAACTTCATCAGTCGAAGCATCATAGAACGTAACATTTATTGATTGACCGTCGGGATCAAATACCTCTACACTCAATTCTACATCTGTCAGTATATCTAGTTCTCCATCCTCAGGATCAGGGTCATATGGTGCATATGGTTCCCGATTCGTTTTGAAAGACCATATAACTGATTTCGTGTCTGTCAAACCATCGTCAGTCACTGCATACCATTCGTAGGTTGTATCATAGGAAAGACCAGACCATTCAACCTGTGCAAAATCACCACTGTCAACGTTATCTACACTTCCGATCTCGCTGTCATCTGATGCATCGTAGAAGGTTACTGTCATGCTGTCACCGTCTTTGTCGAACGCTTCGACAGATAAAGTTACATTCTTACTCAATCCTACCTCATCCAATTCCGGTGATGGGTATCCGGGCCTTCTCGGGGGGTTGTTCGTTTTGAATGACCACGTTTGTGATGTTCTGTTATTTTTATTATCATCGACTTCTACATACCATTCATAAGTTGTTCCCCACGATAATCCTGTCCATTGGATCGATGCATTTTCACCACTGTAAACGTTTTCGTCGGTTCCGATCACTTCACCTTTTGTGTTAAAAAATGTAACATTCAAGTCATCACCATCACGATCATATACTTCTACGGATAGGTTGACTGTCGATTCCATTCCTGTTTCCTCGTGATTCGGAGATTTCAACGAAGTTATTTCGGGTATATAATTTGTATTGAAAGACCATATTTCGGAGGTATTCTTATTGTGTAATTTATCCTCTACTTCGACATACCACGAATATTCACTTTCAGCTTCCAATCCAGTCCACGTGATAGAAGCACGTTCACCACTGTAAACGTTCTCTTCTTCCCCGATCAACATATCGTCTGATGCGTTGTAGAAATAAACATCCATGGGTACAGAAAGATCATGTTCAATTAGAACACTGAGTTCTACATCACCCGCCAACCCCGTATTATCTCCATCTGATGGATTCGGTACCGATGGTTCTTTAGGTATCTCTGGAGAAATCCAATTGAGGATCCTTTCCATAAGTATCGATCGATTATATGCACCATCTACACCTGAAAATTCAAATGATGTGAAAACCGTGCGGAAATCATAGCTATTTGTTCTTACAGCAGGGATGCCATTCGTATCATTGTAAAATGCAACACCTTTAGAAGAAGGTAAGATGTAGTTAGTTTCCATCCATAGCTCTTCATCATTGAATTCGCCTGAATAGACGTTTATGTCGAACCCGTCGCTTATAGGATCATCTGGTTCTCCTACGAGTTCTAGAGAACCACCATAATTCATATTACCTAGATCGTTAAACGAGCCGAGGTATATCGAGTTCCATAACTCCGCATGACCCGATTTAAACCACTCTGATTCTATCAAACCATAACCATTAGCCATGTAGCACCTTCCACCACCATCGAGGTAAGAAGCAAGATTCGATCTATCGCCACCACTTAATACAGGGAGATTGTATGGATCCACATAATCACCCCAATAACCGTATTTGTTTCCAGTGAACCATATTACTGCTCTATGTTCCGACATTATTTTTTCATCTGGAGAACCAAGAGATGAATAATTCCATAGATTATACGTTATATTTATAGCATCTAAAGCATCCATGTAATACGTTTCCATATTATCTCCAGAGTCACTATCCACCAACAATATGGGTTGATGGTGGAAAGCTGTAAATTTTGATCTATGTGTCACCTCTGTGTTGTTCTGTGATACGGCATTTAAATAACCTATAGAACCAGAGTTCGAGGTCTCGGCTTCCAATCTGATCAACACATCTGCATCACCTCCATTGGTGATAGATATCTTCTCTAATTCCATATCACCAGTGGAGTCATAGATTGTAGCGTTCCAAAATTTTTCTTCTATCGATAAGTCATAAGTGTCGTCCTTGCTTCCTAGATTATAGATGGTCTTTTCAAGCCAAATAGTTTGACCCTCATCAGCTATACCCGCCGAATTTCTTGGATAGGTGTTGACTCTATATTCTGGAACTATGTATTCGAAACGGATGGAATCTCCGTCCGCAAGTGTTGTACTGTCATAAGATATACCTGCTGAACTGTTGTGATTTTCTATACCTACAAATGCATCTGGATCAGTTATTGACTGATAGTTGAACCATATTTCACCGGTTTCGTTCAAAATTACCTGGAAGGTCTGCTGGTTCGTTCCATCTGTCACACCGTCCCATGTAACTATGAATTGATCGTTTGTCATATTGTAATATATATCTCCTGTTGAGATATCTAGACCTGTAGAATACGGAGCTAACAAGTTATCGTATGTTGGGTCTTTTTCATAATCCTTCTGATAACCTCCGATATCTGTAAAACTTAACCACCCATTGGAATTGATATAAATCGAATCGTAGTCTACCCCATAGAATCGGTATTCAAATCCCAGTTCTACATTCGTCCAATTACCGTTATCGATCTCTATCCTCACATCCTCGTTTCCAACGGGGTTCCATGTAGAGGCTACAGTATCAGAATAGTTGTAACCCCAACCGTCATCAGTAACATACTCTGAAAGATCTTCATCGGGTGTCGCTTTTCCTTGACTCATGTGAGAAAACGTCCCGGCAAAGGAAGATGCTAATAGTAACAATATCATCACATAGATTGTCAACTTGTGTAGTTTTCTATTCATCATCTAGATCTCCTCCTCATCAGCGATAGTTTCTTCAATCTCTTCATCATACCCAACTTCTTCTGGTTCCTCATCAAATGATAGTTCAGATTCTTCGAGTAGCTCTTCATCAGTTTCACCGAATGGTTCACCTTCTTCATCTTCAAAATCTTCCGCTTCTTCAAAGATGTATTCTTCATCATCTTCGAATTCATCGTAGGAGTCTTCTTCAATTCCTTCTTCCCTCGCTTCCTTTTTCTTATTGATTAAAAGAAAAGCGAGCATTATTGTTATTATGAGTAGAATAAAGAAGATACTCATCGGTAGCATATTGTTTCCACCGTCATTATCTTCCCCACCATCTTCGCTTGAAACATCCAATGTTCTCTGTTCTTCCATCGTATTTCCGACTTCGTCTTCTACCGCGATGAAAATCTCATTCTCTGAATTGGAGCTTAGAGATATTCTCTCTTCGAAATCTCCGTTTCTAACTCTAGCCCTCATGCCGTTCACCATTACTTTGGCTTCTTCGTCCACAGATCCACTGACTATGGCTTCATCACCATCTACCTCTACATCCCATTCGACTTCTGGTGCTTCTGTATCACAATTTACGGTTATAGTCTTCGTAACAGCACTGTTACCAACTTCATCCTGTGCTCCAATATCTATGGTGTTTGAACCCGTATCCAAATCTACTACGTGTACAAAACTTCCGTCTTTATGGACCTTTACCTCCTGGCCATCTATATATGCTGTGACGTTACCTAACTCATCTCCGATATTCATTATTTCGCCCTTTATAGTGATGCTTTCTTTCCTTGTGTTCACCTGTGAGTACACCGGTCTGGTTATGCTAATATAAGGTGATGATAGATCTCGGTTTATATTCATCTGTTTCTCATCAGTATTTCCAGCATGGTCTAAAGACTGCAAGCTCAATTCGTAGTTACCCTCTTCAGCCAGAGCAATATCGAAATCGAAATCGTATACCTCTGTTCCTCCGCTTAATTCTATTTGTTCATCACTTACTAACATCAAATCCGTTTCTAGGTCTTTTACTGAGTAAGTCATCTCTGACGTGTCTATAGGTACGGATCCTATCACATTTACAGTATCATCACCTGTCACAAGAGTTTCATCTATATTTTGGACATCTATCGTCGGTTTTTGAGTATCTACTGTGAAATTCGTATAAGTTCTGTTAGCGTTACCGGCTTTATCGGTTATAACGAATTCTGCCACATGTTCTCCGTCTTCTAAGGTTCTATCAACATGATAACTCATGTCTTGCTTAGATTTTAGTAAATCCAAAAACTTTTCTTCGCCATCGATATATAATCTACACTGATCGACATCTATTCCACTCACACCTTCATCTTCAAACTCAGCTGAGAGATAGGGGTTCGCGGTATTTATAATTGAACCATCAACAGGTCTTATATTTTCAACTTCTGGCTCGGTACTATCGAACAGGAGTTTTGGTTGTATGACCTGTACTAATGCAAGAGGTGAAACTTTCGGAGAAGCGAATGTCATCGTTTCTACTCTGTTTTTCCGTTTTTCCATATCCATTATATTGATCATGGATTTGTAAACATATACATGGTCAGACACACCTTCAAGTTCTTTTACTTCGAGGTAATATTTGTCAAGTCCATCTACCTGTATCCAAAATGATTCGTTGTTCTCTTTCCTTATGCTAGTATCTTCTGGTAGTACTATGCCTGTTGAATTCTCGAATTCGTCGATAAACCATTGAGATATCTCTCCATCTTGATCTGTAATATTTGATTCTTTAGTACAATTAAAGAGTGGATCTATCGTTTGATCTATAAAATAGAGGTACTCGTTCTCGTGTTCGATAAATATGTTCCCTTCCTCTTTGATTATCTGTGCGCTCTCTTCTATCGTTATATTATTTTCTTCGAAGTGTTCTAAGATCCAAGTAGGTATATCTCCTTCAGAAATATCATCTGTTTTGTTAAATTTGAGTACAGATGTATCGAATAGATTCCAACCTATCTCGAATGATGTGTCCATCTTCCCAGTTTCAGGTACGATAGTTTCGTTTACTACATTTCTAGCTTCGAAACTCGATTCACCTTCTGCATAATATTCCCAATCGTAATCATATACTCCGCTCGCCACTGTAAAACCAGCTACCATGGCATAGTACGTTCCTGGCTCAGGCCCCAAGACGTTCACACTTTCTGAGGCTGTGGGATTACCGTCATAGCCTACGAATTCGGTCTCTGCTCCGTCTATCTCGTATATGAGGTCTTCATCCATCTCATAATCGTCATCTTCAGGAATAAAGAACATACCCAGATCGTAATCATCAGAACTTGACCCACCGTTTATATTGAATGTAAAACTTAAAGTTCCTTCAGGGATAGTTATCATCTGGCTACTCGGTGCATCTGCCAAGTAATCTTCAAAGGTGGAATAATCATCGGTGAATTCGTGTTGATCGATTGGTATATCCGTACCTTTTTCATCTTTAGATTCTGGAACCAAAACTTCTAGTCCGTCTGGGATTTCGAAAGAGCTTTGGACGTTAAATGTTTGATTGCCTATAGGTTCGTTGTAACGTTCCAAATCTGTCGGGAAAATTTTCATGTGGCCCAATCTTCCATCAAATCGTTCACCTAGTGCATCCGTGGAACCTACCCTATCACACCTTACTTCAAGTATGACCCAGCTCGTAGGTCTCCGCCTTAGATAATCTGAAAGTTTTAATAAAGTCCAATAAGGATTAGACGACACTCCGGATTCTGCAACCAATGACATCGAGAATGAACCAAATTCTTTCCCAGAGAATCCACTATGGCTTTCTCCGTAGAGGTTCATAGATAATTCACTGTTCTCAGATATCTGTTCGACTAATCCCAAAAAGTGGTCGCTTTGCGATGGTCCTGTCACCATATCATAGTTGAGGAAGAATAAACGGGAGTCATAGAAGGCAGATTGCGTACCGATCCTTTCGTTAGAATACAACCCTATATCCGCTTCTCCACCGCCGAATTTGAATTCACCGTCTTCTGTTTTCGTTGGGAAACCTGGCACATTTACAAACACTGGTATCATACTTACTTGTCCATTATCTATTTCATATTCTATGGCCCCCTGATAACCACCTACAGAAGCGTTCTGGGGTACATCCATCTTCGCTGTGAAACCATCATCTGAAACATTGTCGATATCGATCCAATCCCAATCGACTTTTTCATATGCTTCGATAGTTACGTTACCTGCCATCTCATAACCTTGTTGCCTTGATTGGAGAATCAAACCTTCATGGATCCTCTCTCGGGGGTTGTGAATAAAGTGAGTCACATATTGTCCTCTGTCCATAGACCACGTTAACCTGACTCTTTCACACCTAGCATCACCATGTATGCCATCTAATTTACCGTTTTCTCCATCTTTAGAATTTGCATCTTTCTTTGGATGATTGATCGTTTCATTTTCATCCTGCCAATTGAACGCTTGGAGGTAAGCGTCGCTTTCCTCGTCCTGCATACCAGTCACTTTCAAAAATCCTGTAGTGTTCAGCAATTCTTCTATAGTTCCATCGACATCGGGTTCAACTAGTTCAAAGCCAGGCCCTATTCTTTTATATATACCCGGACCATCTACTGCATCCCTAGCGAGTGTTACTGTGCCATCGAATGTTGCAGCATCAAATTGGAAGGTAAATTCGTTGGTCTTTTCGTAAGTAACCCCTTTTACATTTGTAACTGAAGATTCACCGAAAGTGTTCAATCCTACATCCTCCTTTTCACTTTCACCTGGTAGCATCAGATTAACTGTGCCTTCTCTATGAAAACCATCAAATTCGCCAGGGGCCCAATATTCTGTATCGGAATATGATCCTTCGATCCGGCTAGCAATCTCTACAGAACGGGTTGCGTTGACCCAACCTGCCCCTTGTTGAAGTACATCGAATCCGTGATCGTTCGCACCCGCCATCAATATCTGTTTCACCTCATCATTTGTAGGCGCTCTACCGTGTGAATGTTGATATGCTTGATATATAAGGGTGGTGACACCCGAAGTTATCGGTGCCGATAAACTGGTCCCTGAGAAAAGGTCGAATGAATGTGAATTGTTGTGAGGTAGTTTTCCATCATAAAGCTTATCGCTTGTCATTGTCCATAACTCCCAACCGGTTGTAACCATGCCGTCTAATCTACTGCTAAAAGCAAGGTCGGCGGGGTATCCTGTAAATCCAAAAGCACCGTTAGCGAATACATCTACACCTGGTTGTCCAAGCATATTCGGCCCTCTACTCGAGAATTCCGCAATATCGCCGTAGGGTCTTTGATCCCTTGGGTCACCATCATAACTGTATTTTTCATGCCAGGGATACGGTGAATGTTCGGAACCTCCACTAGTTAAGAATGCTAGATCGTTCCCTAGCATGGTTCTATATGCCATATCAGTACCGGCACCAACGGATATAACACCTGGTGAAGCACTAGGCGAACCCATCGTTCCGTAACCGTTCCCTTGGTTACCTGCTGAAACGACGGGTACCGTCTCAGGATATTCATCTGATAAACTCATGGCTAACCTGTCGTAGTTGAACCATCCTGCGTTGTCAACGAAAGAGCCCCAACTGTTGCTGTTTATGTTGGCTTCATCTCCAGTACCAGGTTCGCCATCGTAGCCTTCAGCAGCGAACCGCCAACTAGCTTCCATCGAACCTCCCGTTAAACCCAACATGCTAACCCCTATCACTTTTGCCTTTGGGGCGGTACCCATGCAAGAGAATTGTTCGAACTTGTTTTTGAACTCTTCTCTCATCTCGGGACTGTAATAACCTGTGTTTGAATAAACTGATTTCGCATTCTTTATCCCTGAGTTTCCACTACCTGCAGCAGCTGTAGCTGTAGAAGTACCATGGAAACCTGCATCGTCGTAGAAGGCAACTAGATCGCCCTGTCCAGGTATCGTAACATTTTTGTATTCGAAAATTTCGGCATATCTATCCGCATAAGGTATAGCTTGATCACCATCAGATACCCAATAGAGAAGACCTGCAGACAAACCTATATTTGCATGTTCAGCATCGTTCCCCATCCAAGCGAATTCGTAATTTTCTACCCTGTCTAGTGCATTTATTCCATCTATTTTCTTGGATCTACTTTTATCGTATGATTTTATTTCTGTGAAAGCTAAAGGACTTGATTTGTTCACTGGTTTTTCATCTTGGAAATCGTAATTACAATTAATATCAACCAATATCTGATCGTAAACACCTGGTGTCTCGCTGTCGATCATTATCATCCCAACATGTTCCCCCCAAAGATCAGCCAGATGATTCGCTTTCGAGAGACCGAATTTATATGTTCCATTCTGTGAACTATAGGGCAGCGAGGTCATATTGTAAATTGTCCAGAAGTGTTCCTGACCCCATGTATCGTTGGAAGGATACTGCATCTTCGGAACTTCTACCTTCATCAGTTCTAAACCGTTTCCACCACAGTGGTAATTTATGTTTATTCCTTCGTTATCTTCTATCTCAGTATAAAGTGTGATCTCACCCTTATTCCTGTCCACAGAGTAAAGATGATCGTCCCAAATATTATATCCGCTGTATGCGACAAAAGCTACACTATCGTCCTCTGTACTGGCATATAGTTTCAGCTCACCTGTGTCAGTATCCAATTCGAACGCTGGTTCCATCCAATAGTATTCCCAATCATAAGTTATATAGACTATGGAACCCGAATCTACATCTTCGTCTAATTCGAGGGTACCGTTTTCAGCATCAAGTGTATAATTTTCAGGACCCCATAGTTCAGTGTCAAGATAAACTTTCACGTTCTTAATATTTCTTTTTTCGGTTTGATACGTTTTTCCAGTGTCGTCATCAGAGGTTCCTACGAACGCTTCTTCCCTAACAAGTCCGCCAGGTACTCTACCCCATTCATAAGTTACATTTATGTAACTACCTTCTGGAAGTGTTCTATTTATATCTATAGTTCCGTTTATCTTGTCCAACTTGTAATTATCTTCTTCGGACCACGTTCCAGACCATGTGGGTGCGTCAACGTTCGCAGTTACATTGCTTATATGCGTGTGATTGAATTCGTGAACACCGAGTTTGTTCGGTATCCTATCTGTTTTTGTATCTACGAACACATAGTTATATTGATATATAATATCTATTTGACTCCCCCTAGGTATATCTTTATTTATAGTGAAGAGACCCTCGAGAAGATCGAAAGAATAGTTTTCTTCACCCCATTCTGTGGCCCCATCTTCATCCCTATAAAATACAGTTGCATCAGATATGTATCTTTCCGGTAGTTGGAGTTCATCTCCCGCTTGATCATCTTTCTCTCCTTTTACAGCACCTTCAAATATCCTTCTGTTAGATAATTCATAATCCCATGAATATCGGATACGGATCTCACTATTTTCGGGTATATCTACATCTAATCGGATGGTGCCAGCTACAGGATCAAATGTGTAATTTTCCGGGTTCCAGAATCTCATTTTCTCCACCCCATCTTCGTAATAATCGACACGTTTTCTTCCACCAACCTCCGCGATCTCTATATTCGGATATTTGAACATATATGTTTCATTAGTCTGGTCAGTAGCATCTCCGACGAAGGCGGTAACAGTTTGTGATGAAGAATCTTCACTACGGATTGTGAGGTTCTCGGTTAATGTATAATCTGGCAGGCATTCTAATTTGTAACTTTCTCCAGTCCAATGCCTCCCATCGAATGCTTTTTCATCGTTTATCCATAGATCATGATATACTTCTGGATTCTCCTCGTACGATACATGCAATTTTAGCTGATCAAAACTAACAGCAGGACCTGGGAGTGTACCATTATAGGACATGTCATAACCCACCACCAAGCTTTCTAGTTCTTGTAAATACCTGATGTCTGCTTGCTCAGTTATATCTATAATGATGTTCTCATCTTTATCTCCTGGTTTGGGTGCTACACCCAATTCTTGTATCTCTTCTTCCAAGTTTTCAAGGGTCAAATTTGTTATATCCCATCCACTAGCGTAGTAGGTATCATTCACTGAGTAACTAACTTCAAGTTCTATATTTTCTATCCAACCACCTACCATTGGTTTCTCAATGCGGGTATACAAATTCTCGCCAGTATCTTTTTTGCCCATATCTCTTGGTAACGTTTCTATATCCCATACCCCTGTTCCTAGATCTCTCTCTCCGTATCTTAGGGCTTTTAATCCTTCTGCATAGTAACTCATAGCTATTTTATCAGCGGCTTCGTTATACTGCATCGAAGTATGCACGAAAGGTCCTACCGTATCTATAGTATCGAAGACCCAATCAGTGCCGTCATAGGTTGTGTACTTGAGTTCCTGTTGGCTGAAATAAGCTATGTGGGTATTGTCATCACCATCTGAAGCAATCGTGGTGTACTTCCCTGTATCACCATCGCCATCTACGACTTCAAGCTGCCAATCACCTGTTTCATTTTGGTGAGCATATTTTAGCTCGTTTTCAACAGGGTTATAATAACTGATGATCGGTGACTCAGTGCTGTTAAGAGTGATGGAGGAATACATACCTCCTCCTGAAGGATCTAAAGGTTCTGGGCTTCCCAAATTTGTGAATTCCCATTTGAGATAATATAATCTATTGTTGGTTTTATCGTAATAACTAGCATACTTATCTCTCCCATTTCTTCCACCAACCATCGATATTTGTGAAAAATCATAAGTTTTATGGGCATATTCGATAGACCATGTACTGCCGCCCCAAGATGCATACTTAACATTACCCTTACCTTCCTCATCCTTTTCAATATATAGGATATGGGGTCTTTCGGACTGATCTAACACTAGAGCGGAATAAGTACCAACTTGGCCTTCATCATCAACAACTTCGATTTCCCATCCCGTACCGTTGAAAGAAGCGTATTTTAGGTTCTTATTCTCCACATCATAATAACTTATTTTAGGATAACTAGATTCGTTCAAGTCCAAGGATGTGTACATGCCAACATGTCCATCGTTGTCGACAGTTTCGTTGTTCCACTGTGAGCCATCCCAATAGGCGTATCCTAAAGCACCTTGTGCGCGATCGTAATAACTTACGTGTGGATTTCCAGAACTATCCAATTTCAATGAGTTGTTCTCTCCGAAAGTAGAGGATGCGCAGACTGTGTACCATCCGTCATCATCCATGACTTGGGAGGGCGCTGGTCCGTCAGGTGAGGTAGTTATCTCTTCGATAGAATCGGTTGAGGTGCTCTCTTGAGATTTGTTAACTGTATCCCCACTTAATGAATCAAATTCATCCGTATAGATCCCGACCCCTTTCAAATTTTTAGTGACAGGATCTCCCTCTTCAAGACCTGTTTCGTCCTTTTCTCCGTGAGATTCTTGATATTTATAATATACTGTTTCATTGACAACATCGATAGGTTCCGTGGTCGGTTTAAAGGTGAAGTTGGTTTGGGTGTATCTACTACTAGCATGATTTTCAAAACCTACGGGATAACCACCTTCTATCGTCCTGTTTACACCTGTTTCATTCGTCGTTAAATAAAGTTCCATGCTGCCAGGATCGAACATTATCGGCCAACCAGCTCCACTGTAATCTCCTTCGGGGGCTACAGCCCACTGGTTGATAAGGTCTGCATGGCTGAAATCCGTACCCGTATCAACAATAGCTATATTCATCCCTTCTCCATCGAACCCCGTATCCCATACATCTCCAACGTTATGAGTCCTATCAAGATTATAACCTGGACCTTCAACTTTGCTGTCTGTGCTCTGCACATATCCCCCTTCAAGATCTTCCGCGCTGTAACTTTGGTCTTGATACTCTCGTTCCAAACTTTCTGCACCAGTAGAACCCATCACCAAGTCTCTATATTGCGAATCTATCTGCATGGTCTTTATCTCAGGTTTTTCGAAGACCTTTATAACATCTAGCTGTGAAGCAATATGGGGTATCGCTTGTCCTGGAACATTTATCTCTTTCAAAACCGTTCCTTCACTGTCCTGGTACGATAAGGAGGTATAATCGAAATTCTCCGGGGATACAGCTTCCGACGCAGCATATGGGATACCGTTATATTCACGCAGCATACGGTGAAGTCTCCCCAAGTTGTTAGTAGCTACGACTACAGTTTCATAATCCGTACCGAAAGGTAATTTATCTTTCACTCCTAGGGATAATTTTTGCCTCCAATCAGATCTGGTTTGCTCCGAGCCAGGTATCTGTAAGGAGGTTTGATCCTCGATTGTTTTAGATATCTTTTCATCTTCAATTTCGTCATCTTGATCTGTTCCATTTTCAGAAGGGGATATCCCTTCAGGCATGTACGCACCTGCGAAAATAGATACGGTCAATAACAGTAGTACAGATATAGCTATAAACCTAATTTTCAATAAGGTATTTTTCATTTAATATTCCTCCTATTTCCAAAGTTTTTCAAAGTATGGGCACACATATATACGATGGTCTATGACCTTTTGGTATATATCATTTATTCTAAAAAACTATCAGGTGGATACTTAACAATTGATAATAAAATCACTGAGTAAATTATAAATAGTTGTAATTGAATTTGTAGTATAATAGCCCTTTATCAATATATTGGGTACTATTAGAGGAGAGAAATCAAATGAAAATGAAAAGTTTGAGTTCTGTATTTGCTGTTTTGATGGCAGTACTCCTGATTTTATCAGGTATGTCTATCGCTTTTTTAGTGAGTGATAACGCCGTAACGACAGATGCAGAAGAAGAAAAATTAGAGAAAGATAATCCGCTAAGGCCTGCAACTAGAGCGGATATAGAGAGCTTGAAACAGGATATGGGTGTATACCAACCTGGAAGAAATTACAATAAGATGTACGGTGACAAAGGTACCGGTTTGGCACCCCCTACTGAGGAACAATACAACAAGATCGCTACCGATCTGAAAGTAGCTGATAACGGTCGTTTATACACGATGGGTGAACCAGACGAAGTATCACAGATATTACTGAACGACGATGGGGAAAGCATACAATCCGGAGACGGCAGCACGTACTATACCTTGACAGATGAAGATTATATGCCACCCATAGGAAACCAGGGCGGCCAAGGTTCTTGTGCAGCATTCAGTGCTACTTATTACGGTCTCACAAATCTGATGGCACAGGATTACAATTACAATGTCAATACCTATGGTAGTGAGTTCGGTTCTACTTCTGATTCAC
>JBNJFO010000001.1:0-24428 GCA_051746905.1 Thermoplasmatota archaeon | reverse complement strand
CCTGCCACTCTTAAGGACCTCGTGGATACCTGTCTTTCCCCCGACTCCCGCGGGGATGACTTCGGCATGTTTCACGTATTCCGGCTCATTTCTTTTTAGATATTCGAAAAAATCTTCCTTAGTAAACCCGGGTCCTAATATGACTAGAGGTTCACCGGGTTCGATTATGGTTTTCAGTTTCTCCAGGATGATCTGGAATAACTCTTCGTTAGACATCCGATTGTCGGTGTACATCTTCCCACCCATGTTCGGGGATACGTGGGCCATCTCTTTTAGACCATATTGCCTCATTATGGCTATGACAGCGTCGTTATCTTCCATAGCTACGAAAGTTATGACCGGTTTCTCGCTCTGTTCGACGGCTTCCTTCAGCCTTTCCAGCTCGTGCTTCTTCCACTCGTCCTTGATGATGGTTAGTTGATCGCCATCGGTCAGATTCAGCGTGTGATAAGAACCGTGGTCCTGCGGCCCCTCGACTATAACACCTAAAACTCTCAACCTATCCGTGAATTCGTGGAACTCCACCTTCTCTACCTCTATATCCAACCTCATCCGCTTCTTCTCGCCTCTCTCCGACCTCAATTTGTCGCTCTGGGTCTCCTCTCTGCGGAAAGTCATGGCTGAGACTACATCGCCTTCCTGCAGGACATTCTTGAGGTGCCAGAGGTCGTCCATGTTATCGATGCGGAGTTTGATCCGGCCGTGCCTTTTATCTTGGTGGAGTATCTTCATCTGAGGATGGATTACAATGGTGTTTTATAATATCTCTGTTGTGTAAGTTAAATATGAAAAAAGAAAAATAAGTTTTTTATAATTATAGTCAAAGACACAACTTTTGATGATTTTTTTTGTGTCTTTGACTAGCAGTGGAGGACATCCGTAGACCTTTGGTCGAGGATGGAAGGAACGAGTGTAACGAGTTCCATTCGTCATAACGAATTGTTAAGAAGTTATGTCTTCCACTATAATTCCATTCAACTTTCTCTCTTCTTTATTATGATGAGAGCGAATGTGGATATCACGGCTATGGTGATCAGGAGGATAAGCGAAGTCGTCTGGCTGGTGCCAGGGATGAAGCCCTCCTTGTCCTGAGTGGAAGATTGTTGCTTGACCACGTCCACTTCATACACGTTGGTTTGGTTCTCGTTCCCGTAGACGTCCGCTGCATAGATATAGTACAACATCTCACCGGGAGTCGGTGTGGCTGGCAAAATGTCCATCTTCTATTGGTAGAAACAATAAAATAGAAAGATTTATTATCTATAAATATCATTTAACGATAATTAGTGATAAAATGCCGACTTCATACAGTATACCCAAGGTTTATGAGGACGAGATCGAAGCCATAGTTAAGGCAGGTTACTATTCCAGTAAATCGGATGTAGTAAGAGATGCGATACGACTACTGTTCGACACTAAACAGAACTTAAAACTATCTGCGGCTGTCGAATTGTACAAGGAAGGAAGAGTTACGTTGAGTAAATCTGCTGAACTAGCAGGGATGGACACGATCTCTTTTAAAGAGATACTGAAAGATAGAGGGATTCCTATCGAAGTAGATGTTGACGATAGAGATGAACTAGATGATAGGTCAGAAATTTTAGATGACTGACGTGGAATAATGGGTAAAACACCAGTCCTGATCGATACTAACATCTGGTCTACATTCGCGAAAATAAACGATCTTGATTTTCTATTCGATGTTATCGGGAGGGAAAGACTGTATCTTTCTGCATCGGTTTTGCATGAATTACATACTGCTGAAGAGATCGGTTATGATTTTGTAAAAACTATTTTTGGATACGTGGAGAAGGACAGAATATCCACTGTTTCTATAGATGAAGAAGAGATTAAGGATTATCTAAAACTACCCGATTCATTCGGTAAAGGAGAAAGAGAATCAATTGTAGTCTGTGAGAATCGTGGTTATATCTTTGTGAGCAACGAGACCAGAGTAAAAAACTATTGTGAGAGAAACGAGATAAAATATCTCGATCTACCAACACTGCTTAGAAGAGCGTGGAAAAAGGATTTTTTGAGCAAAGGAGAAGTGATGAAGATGGTAGAAAAAATCGAAGAAAAAGATAATGTAGTTTTCAAAAACAAATCCACTATCTTCGAAAACAGTTCTTAGTTACGTGAAAACGTGACGAACTCTGCTCGACGGGATTTGGAAAGTTCTTAGACTTTCCTGAACATCTACTCTTTCTTCTCCTCTTTGAGATAGTAGAAAAAAGTAACGACAGGGTAAGGGTGCCCATTAGACGTATAGAAGTGGAGGCGAAACAGGAGTACGGAGGCTGGGTTCAAGATATCGATGCCAGCGATATGTATTGGGATATGATATTCGATTCGGACGATGTAACGATGAAGAATAACGAGGGATGGTATATAGTCAAAGACACAACTTTTGATGATTTTTTTGTGTCTTTGACTAGCAGTGGAGGACATCCGTAGACCTTTGGTCGAGGATGGAAGGAACGAGTGTAACGAGTTCCATTCGTCATAACGAATTGTTAAGAAGTTATGTCTTCACTATAATTAAATACAACCAACTTCGCCCACTAAGAAAACAAAAACCTCCAAACCCTCATCCTTTCCAGACCTGGTTCCAATCCTCCACTTCTTCCGCTCCTGAATTTATCCAGAAGGCCTCGCCTGAAGTAAAAGTAAGGTTCGTCCCGCCGTGATACTCGATATCGTATTCCCTCGAGGAGTTGTAAACACCCGCTTTATCTACAAAAGCTGGTAAACTTGCATTCGATATCGCCGACTCACAACTCACCCCAACAATATTCCAACCCGGATGGATATCGACCTTAGTCCTGGCACAGCTAATTCCGCTGATGTTGAGATATGTTGAATTCTTCAGGTGGATCCAGAAACCCATAGATCTGTTAACGGAGGGCATATCGTTGAAATGGTCGGGTCTGTCTTCAGAATATGAATGCCATCTGTCTTTTTCAGCTGAATAATACATCAACTTATCGTAGTCTTTTTCGATGTTGGCCAGCAGTTTATAGAATTCCTCATAAGCTGTGACCATCCCAGTGGAGATGAGATGCCAATCACTCTTCGTTTTATCGAGATAAATCGACCTGTTCACGGACTTCGTCCGGTTCATAAGCGGGTTTGGATCTAGTGAATGGTAACCGTAACCGTGGTCTTCTATAGGGTGAGAAAGATCAGTATCCCCTACGCCGTCGCCTACATACCTCCCGCCGTTGCCGTTATCTAACCCTTCATAATCATCCCAGTAGTTCCCGTCACCGAGTCCGTCGCTCCATATGTTGGTTTGTGAAGAGCCGTCTGGAGAGTTCAATTGTCTTGTATTGTTCTCGAAATTGTTATGGTGTATTTCGTTACCTTCAGATCTGAAAAGTTTAAAACCTTCAAAATTTTCAGAGAATGTATTTCCGATTATATCATTAAAGCTTGAATTTACCAATATCAAACCAGCTTCCACATCACTCAGATATGAATCGAAGAATACCGAATCTGAAGTGTTGACTGCTATTAGTTGTCCGCGGACCCCCCGTAGATCCGATCCACGCCGGTTCTTCAGATAAACCACTTCACCGTCTCTGACCGTGTCATTAACGAAGGAGTGGCTGTTCCACCCCTCTAATTCATCTCCATCGATATTAACCCCGTATTCAAAATGGTTTTCCGAAGAAGATATGTTCCTAGAACGGTAAAGGTAAGAGCCTCTTCCAGTGCTGTTGAATGTGCAGTTTTCTACAGAAAAGTCGGTGCTTTGACTTATGTAAAGAGGGTGATAACCCGAATTCTCGGTGATGCAGTTGGTCACAGATGTCGAAGAACAGTTCACAAAACGAAAACCTCTCTCTGACTGTTCTAAAGCGGTGATATCATCGAGAGATAATTCATCAGCCCTCATCGAGTAGATACCCTCCGTCCCGTTTTCGATACTTGAATTGTTTATCGACCCTTGATCGACGTCATCTAAAAATATCCCTCTCGAGTTATCTACCAAAGAGCATCTAGAAACGTTCACCAGATCATCACAACTCCACACCCCTACCTGAAAATCTTTTATAGTGAGGTTATCGATATCTATGCCTTCTGAAGTCATCTTAATGCCGTAGTCCGAACCGACTGACCGGATAACCGAGTTCTCCCTGCTGTCCCCGACCAGTTCTAAAGATTTATTCACAGTCACACCACCATCGTATACGCCGCCGTAGATCATCACAGTATCACCGGCAGATGCATGGTCGACAGCTTCCTGGATGCTCTGGTAATCCGCACCTGTATCGTCGTCAACAGTTATCACGGAACCTCGACTATCATCCAAAGGAGTGAACGGAGGTGTCACTGATAAAACAACCAGAAGAACAGCGATAAAAACCGTTCCTTTCTTACCGATACTGGCCTTCACGTTATCGGAGGGGTGAAATTAACCTTGTTTATAAAAGTTGGGAGTTCTCAGCCGAAGATATACATATAAGCGAACCCGATGACGATCCACGATAGTCCTATAGATGCCAGCAAGATTCCGATATTGTATTCTTCTTCATCGACTTCTTTGGGAGGAACGAGTCCAGCGTTCTTAGGCAGGCCCCTGGTCAACTGACCCCCTCCAGAGAAATCGCAACCGCAGACAACAGAGTCCTCTTCCGAGGTCACGACCCTTTTCCAGTAGACCCTGCTGATATAGATCATCGGAATCCCGGCGATGATAAGAAAATATGGTGAGATCATGAGAAGTAACAGTCCCGAAAGAAAGATGACCGCCAATTTGAGTTGTTGGGTCATTATCGATTATACCTATGCTGATTGATATATTATTTGCGGCTCTACTAAGAAACTTTATTAATACCCGACTTTTTTCAATTGCTGGAAACCTATGACCGAGGATATGTCCAAAAAACAGGAATACGAATTCAAGAAAGCGCTCAAAGATATCAAAGATCTGAAGGGGAGAGGGACAGAACTCATCTCACTCTACGTCCCACCAGACAAACAGATCTCAGATGTCGCATCTTATCTCAGAGAGGAGATGTCGGAGAGCTCTAACATCAAGTCCAAGAACACCAAGAAACACGTACAGAGCGCCCTCAAGTCGATATTAGCCAAGCTGAAGTACTTCAAAGAGCCGCCGGAGAACGGGGTTATATTCTTCGTTGGACACATCTCAGCGAAGGGAGATCAAACCGAGATGATATCCGAGTCTATAGAACCACCACGGCCCGTAGAGACGTTCATCTACAGGTGTGATTCAGAGTTCTACGTAGAACCCCTAAGAGCCATGATGGGGGAGAAGAAGAAGTACGGGTTGATAGTCGTCGACAGGAGCGAAGCCACCATCGGTATGCTCAATGGGAACCGTATCGAATCTCTCAAGAACACACAATCGATGATCCCGAGCAAGCACTCTAAAGGAGGTCAGTCGGCCCAGAGGTTCGAAAGGTTGATAGAAGAAGCCGCTAAACAGTATTTCAAAAAGGTCGGCGATAAGGCAAACAACATACTCCTTAAGGAAGAACTAGAAGGCCTATTGATAGGTGGACCAGGAAGGACCAAGGACGAGTTCGCCGAAGGCAATTTCCTACACCACGAGCTCAAGAACAAGATAATCTCGACGTTCAACACGGGATACACCGATGAATACGGTCTCAGAGAGTTGGTCGACCAGGCTAGGGATACTCTTTCAGATCTAGAAGTGATGAAGGAGAAGGAACTGGTCAAAGATCTCATGGAAGAGATAAAGAAACCCGACGGAGGTCTGGCCACGTACGGAGAACAGCATGTCAAAAAAGCACTGATGATGGGAGCAGTGGATACCGTACTTATTTCCGAGGGCATCGACAAGACGAAGGTAGATTACGAATGCGGCGACTGCGGACACAAGGAAGAGAAGGTGGTCCGAGGGAAAGTGAAAGAGATTGAGTGTCCAGAGTGCGGCTCAGATATGGATATCCAGGAAAAAACAGATTTCATAGACGAGATCTACAAGGAAGCTGAACAGGTGGGATCAGAGGTTGAATTGATCTCGGATGATTTCGAAGAAGGTGAACTTCTCTTAGATGCCTTCGGAGGGATCGCAGCCATTTTACGATTCAGGGTGAATTAGAGGTGAACAGATGGAATACCCATTACTCGAATTTGAAGAAGAAATAAAAGGATCCGTCAAGGAGCTATTAGGAGTGGAAGAAGTACCTCTAGAGATCCCATCAGAAGAGAGAGGAGACTATGCTTTACCGTGTTTCATGTATGCTGGCGAATTGAAAAGGTCACCCCAAGATATAGCAGAAGATATCGCTGAGAACATCGAATTAAGATCGGGGACCGCACAGCCGATGGGCCCTTATGTCAATTTCAAGATAGATGATGAATTATTGGCCACCAAGACATTGGGATTAGCTGAAGATATGAGAGATGGATACGGGAAGATGGATGATAAGAACGTAAAGGTCACCATCGAACACACTAGTGCCAATCCGAATGCACCACTTCACGTAGGTAATGCTAGAAATCCGATAGTAGGGGACACTCTAGCCAGGATCTACAAGAAGATGGGATATGATGTGGAAACACAGTATTACGTAGATGATATGGGGAGACAGGTGGCTATGACCGCCTCCGGTTTGGATCACCTCGATGAAGAGAAGAACGTTATCCTCTATGGAGAAGATAAGAAGATAGAATTTGACCATTCAGACATAAAAACAGAAGCGGACAAGATCGCCAAAATATATCAAACGGTCAGTAAGTTCGCAGGAAGATCAACTAAAGAGGATGAAGTGATAGTTGATGATATTCGGAACCTGATCAACAAAGTAGAAGAGGATCCATATCATCTACGAGAAACCTCGGAGATGGTTATGGGGATAATCAAGCGATCCTTAAAAAGATTGAATGTGATACATGATACTTACAAAAGTGAATCAGAGTTAGTGGCCAGCGGCAGGGTCGCCGAGATACTCGAGGAATTAGAAAAAACCGGCGCATGTGGTTTCGAAGAAGGGGCACAGTTCATAGAAATAGATGATAAGAGAGTTTATCTCAAGAGAAGCGACGGTACCAGTCTATATCCTGGCCGAGATATAGCATACCACGCGTGGAAAGCCGAGAGTTGTGAAAAACAGATCGATGTATTGGGAGAAGACCACAAACTGCACGCAAAGTCCATCGTGAAGGCGCTCTCTCTGCTGGGGATAGAACCATCACCTGATTTCGTATTTCACTCGTTCGTGACCTTCGAGGGCGAGGGTATGTCCACCCGTGCGGGAACATCGATCCCTCTCGATGATTTCATGGATAAAGCTAGGGATAAGTCCAAAGAGGAGATATTGAAGAGAAGGGATGAATTGGCTCCCGAGGTAGTGAACGATATCGCCGAGAAGGTGGGTATAGGCGCTGTCAGGTTCAACATAATCAAAGTTCAGCCGGAAAAACCCATAGATTTCAAATGGCATGAGGCACTCAATTTCCAGGGCGACAGCGCCCCGTTCGTCCAGTACTCGTATGCTAGAGCATGTGGGATATTGGAAAAGTACGGGGCTGGGGAAGATGAAAAGGATATCTTGAAACTGGATGAGGAAGGAGAGATACGTCTGATAAAGAAGATGGCGGATTATCCTATCACACTAAAAAAAGCGGGAGATAACAATGCACCCCACATACTCGCGAAATATGCCCGTGAGCTCGCCTCTGAATTCAACCAATTCTACCGGGATCATCCCGTTCTAAAATCAGAGGATAAGAGGGCTGAGAGGGTGGCACTCGTACGAGCTTTCTCGTCTGTGATGAAAAGTGTGTTGAATACGTTGGGGATAGAAGCTCCTGAAGAGATGTAGATCTGAGAAGTAGAAGATCAAAAAAGTAAAAAAACGAAAAAACAAAAAAGGGGTTTTTTTGGTGTTTTACTCACCGAATATCTTTTCTTTGTAGTAGTAAAGTGCTACCGAGACACCTATTATTATCACAGGTATCAGTATCAATGCGATGTTCTGTCTCCATGCTGGTGCCTGTACGTCTATGCTAAGCTCGTCTTCGTTATCGTAGAACCATCCCGTTGGTTCGTCGGAATCTGTCACATTGATCATGAGTGTTTCTTTACCTTTGTCGCCTGGTTTGTAATCGAATTTGATGGTTTTGGATCCACCTTTTTCGATGGTATCGTTGGCTTCCGTTCCATCTTCGTTGTAGAATTCAGGTGTTATCGATTTTGTCTTGTTATCCACTTTGAAAGTCACCTGTACGTCTTCAGCGTGTGCTGTTCCGTAGTTGGTCACCTTGATCTCGACCGTTATCTTGTCGCCTGCAGTCGGTTTGGATTTTGATACCGAGAAGTTCGCTATCTCGAGGTTCGGTGTCGGGCCTGGTGTCACTTCTATCGGTGTGCTGATGTTGTGGTAGTTCCCTGCTATGTCTGTTACGTTGAGGAATAATGTGTAAGAGGTCACTTTGTCGAAGATGAATTCCGTTTCCGTTTCGGTTATCTTCTCGTTCTTCTCTTCCAACCACCATGTGACCGTATCAACGTCTGTTCTCTCGGCTTCGTATCCCGCGGGGTCGTATGAATCGCTGGCATCTAAAGTCAAGTTCTGATACCGTTCTATGTTTATCTTAGAGATGTTCTGGTTTTCCTTCGTTTCTCCACCGTACATGGCTGTGTATCTTGCAAATGGCTTCGTTGCGTCTTCGACTGTTATATCTATGGTTTCTCCGTCGTTGTAGTTGCCTATCGAATCAGTGATGTTCAGTTTTACCGTGTAAGTACCTTTCAAGTTGAATCTGTGGGTGACGTTCTCTCCGACCATCATCTCGGATCCATCGCTGAAGTTCCATTCGTATCCGTCTTCCGGTATCGGTGTATCGTCCTCGAATGAAGAAGCGCTGAATGTGATTATATCTCCTTCATCAATTGTGGTATTATCCGCGTCTATACTACCTGTCGGGCCGCTTCCATCGACTATGATGGTAACTTCTTCAGTTATCTGTTCACCGCTGGTCTCTGTCACAACGATGGTCAAAGTCTCTTCACCTTCATCTTCGAAAGTGTGTGTTATGGTCTTCGTGTATTTTTCCAAATCGGTTCCGTCCAACTGCCAAGAGTAGTTTACACCTTCTTCTTGACCTATGGGGTCGTCGTAGTCAGAGATCGCTTTTACCTCGCTTCCCTGTTTTACAACGTAAGTCATGTTGTCTTTCTGGTAAACGTCCACTCCTTGTTCTATCGTGAGTGAAACCTCTCCAACTTCGAATGCCCTTATATCTAAAGAGATCGGAGTGGTTCCCGCATTTTCTTCAGTATCTATATTGATAGTAGAGTAACCTTCGATGTCGACACCTGAAGGAGAGTTGGTCCTCTCGTATCCGTTCCTCAGTATGATCTCATAACTGTAATCTCTCAAGTTTTCTATCGTGTGGTCGTTCATCAGTTCAAGGTCCATATCGTACATGTCTTTATCCAATTCGACGTGGTTCGACTGATATTCGACTTCCGATGTAATATTGAAGCTAGACGATGGAACTGTTGTCGCGTCTCCGGTCGATATACTGCCGAAACTCGGTGTAGAGACGACGTTAGCAAGTTCAAATGAGTGACCATCAAGTTTGATCATATCGTCCGTGGTCATCATCTTTGCTTCTCTGTATTCCATCCAAGTAGTGAAATTTGATATCTCGTTGGATTCCAGCACGAGATCACCATCTCCCAAAGCCATGTCGATCTGCATCCTGTAATTTCCAAGGTATGAATAATCGAGCCCTTCGAATACCGTGTTCGGGAGGATCTCCCTTTCCGTGGTTATCGTGAGGTTTGACCAATCTTCATCTGCGAAATCGATTGAGAAGTGGATACCCTCGTCACCGAAACTGTCAACGTGTTCGACTCCGAAATAATAATCGAGAGTGGAAGTTGAGTTGATCAACTGGTGATGTATTATAGGTTCGTAGCCCTCTGCATTCAAGACTATGGTGTAGTTACCGTCTACAGCTGGGACTTCATAGTAAGGGCCGCTCTCTACGGTTTCGTGGATCAAAGTCCCATTGGTCATATCATACAGTGTGACGTCTATCTGGGATTCGATACCCACATCGTTTTCATCATAAATGAAACCGCTCACCATCGGTGAAACAGGAGATTTCTCCAAAATTATATCCTGCTCAACGTCGGAAGAGATCGTATGGACCGTCGTATTGGCCATATAATTGTCTGCCTCTGCTTTGAGTATAAAATCTCCACCGTAAGCGTGTATCTCGTAAGTCCCGTTGGCTTGGTCTATGATATCAGCCTGTTGATGATAATTGTTCTCCATGTCCTGTATCTCGACCATAGGCGTGGAGATCCCTTCGCCGTCAGAGTCTGTGACATTTCCTGTTATCTTGTATTCGAGGTTCTTGTATTCTACGTTGATGTAATCCATGTCGAGCTTCTGTCCTTGATTCAGCTGGACAACATCTGTGTGGTTCTTGAAGAATACCTTTTCCTGAACCATGTCTGATTGTGAAGGCACTATCACTTTGTAATATCCTGCACCGAGATCATCGAAACTGAAATAACCTCCTGCCGAGGTCTTTACGGACATCAATTGGTCCATCGATACATCTCTTTGTGAAACATCCATGAGTCTTACTTCAACCCCCTTCGGCCTTATCGTTGTGGTTCCATCATTGGCTTGTATTCTACCTACTATCTTACCGTCTTCGCTTTCTTCAGCTAGCGCACTACTTTGCAGTACCATCATTCCCGACAGCACTATCAAAAGCACCATCAGGGCGGTAGCGAATTTGCCTACTGTTTTCGTTTTCATTTCTTGTTCCTCCATGGACATTTAATAAATAATTCTATCTAATCCTTGAATTTGCCGCACTCATTAGGTCGCCCATATAAATATTTTTGCTGACGAGGGTTTTCAATCTGGGAAAAGAATAATTACCGACTTCACATTATATGTGATAGGTGTCAGACTTGAAACATAAACGTAGGAGCAAAAGGAAGAAGAAAACCTGTGATGTGAAGGGCTGTGACGGTAAGAAGAAGCAATCCGTATCCGCCAACAAAGCATCTAAAAAAGCCGGGTTGGACGTAGATACGTCGGAAAGGAACGTTTATCTCTGTAAAAAACACTGGAAAGAGTACAAGAAGAAGACCAAGGAAGACAGAGAGATGAAAAGGCTCAGTTGGCAGTAAGTTCTAACTTATCTATCAATATATTCATAATATATATTATCAATATTAGGTCGAAGGGGAATCCGACCACTATAGGGAAGCTCGCTTCAGCCCCGAAAAGCAGCACTGCTAAGATTATAGATAATCCCCCGTTCTTGTAGCCTGAAAAAAGAATATAGCTCCTCAATTTTTTATGCGGTGATCCCAGTTTTTTACCTATAAATGCAGTGATGCTGGTCAGACCGATGCTCCTAACGAGCCCTATGAAAAATATCGGTAGTAATATCTCGGTTCTATCGAAAAACAGATGGCGGTTGGTCCCTATAGCTCCCATTATGATTATTAGAAAAGAAGTGTTCACTATCGCTTTATCATGTTTTCTCTCTTCATACCCTACTTTCAACAATATCCTGGATATAAAGATCGGCAGAACCAGCATGATGAACAGATTTTTTAAGATCGGGATCAGCCCGACTTCGTTGCCGAACAGTAAGAATAGAAAAACGGGCACCATCACAAGTGATGAGAGGTAAAGAAGCGAGGTCGAGATGAGTGAGAGCTCCATATCCCCGTCTACCATCTTCGTGAACGGTATGACCGCTATGGCCGACGGCATCAAAGCGAAGACCACCATGCCCTGTATCAGTTTTATATCCGAAAAAAGAAGGTACGCCAACCCAGCCATAGATACTGTCAGTAATACGTAGTTCAATAAAAACACGATAAGAAAATCTTTCAGATGCCCCCTCAGACTCCTGAGTTCACGGAATCTGACATCTCTCGTTGAAAGCGACATCACCACCAGGAGGGCGACCAGAGTAACCTCTGAATTGTAGGGGAATCCACCAGTAACGAAACCGAGGATCACCGCCAGTGTGGCCATGGCGCTGTAGCTGTATGGGATACTCTTTATCTTGTCTAACACGAGCCCTAATCACATACCTCTTTATTCACTTTTTTCCCCTATCTTTCATTTTAGGGAAGAAAATAAAAAGATGCTTTCGTTACCTTGAACGATGAACAGGAGGAGAGTGCTCGTTGAGACGGCCCCAGTCCTTATCTTGTGTGCTTTAGGGGGCGCTTTGACAGGGTACATCCTGGGCAACATGACCCCCGTCCTCAAATTACTGCCGGGTTTGATCGCCTTCGTTCCTGCGATCATAGGGATGAGGGGGAACATCTCTTCGGCACTGGGTTCACGCCTCGGTTCCGCCGTTCATCTAGGATTAGTAGAGGAGGGATTCACGTCTGACTTCGTTCTGGAGAATCTAAAAGGTTCGCTGTCGTTGAACTTGTTCGTGTCGATACTCCTTCCATTTTTCTTCCTTTTGACTTCTTTGATGTTCGGTTTTCAATTGACCAGTTCGGTATTCTTCGCCCTTTTTTCGATATCCGTTCTTACCGGGTTAACTTCCGGCATACTGCTTTCGACCATGGCTTTTTTTATCGTGATCTCAGCGGTCAAGTTCGGCCTGGATCCGGATAATATAACCGGCCCCCTTTTGACGACGGTCGGGGATGTTCTCACACTTATCATCTTATTCACTTATTCATCGGTCATCGGGGGGTTGATGATATGAAACAGGACTGGAAAGATATCTTCAAAAACAGTTATCATATCTTGTTGTTCACCGCTTTCATCGGTATGGTGGGAGGACAAATGTTAAATTCTATAGAAACGGTGTTGATCGAATTGCCTATCCTTCTGTTCCTGCTCCCGGTCATAAACGGGGTCGGAGGGAACCTTGGGGTAGTATTGGGTGCACGTATATCATCAGGCCTACATTCAGGTTACATAGAGATGGAATTCGGGGACGAAGAGATGAATGATAATATATCTGTGTCTTTAGTGATCGGTGGTGTGGTCTTCGCCTTGGTCTCATTAGCGGTAGCGTCCACATCTACTGTCATAAATTTAGGTGTCGTATCTTATCATCTTTTCACGATAATCATAGGGGCGGGGATATTGTTGACCGTCTCCGTAGTATTTTTAACGTTGATACTGACATCGATATCTTACAAGAAAAAATTGGACCCGGATGATATCGTTCCTCCGTTGGTGACGACTTTGGGGGACTTCATCGGGATAATATCGTTATTATTCATGATATGGGTTGTGATACTTTGAAAAAGAGTCTGTTGAGAAAGGAATTGAAAGAAGAGCACGGCGAGATAAAATACGAAGACACATCAGCGAGAGAATTGATAACGTTGATGAAGGACAACTCCGAATTGATCGCCGACCTGGCGTACGCCGCCGTGGCCTTCGATAATAAAGAACTGGCTGAAGAAGTCGAACACCTGGAATCCGAGATGGATAAGATGATGTACCAGATCAGGTTGAAAAGCATGTTGGGGGCCCGGACAGTAGAGGACGCTGAACAATTGAGCGGACTCCTCCAAGTGGCTTCGGCAGCGGAGAAGATATCGGATGCGGCTGAAGACATGGTCAAGCTGTTGGACATGGACGTAGAACTCAGACCGATATTACCGCACATGTTAAGGGACGCGGATGAAAAGTTACATACCATAAAGATAGAACAAAGATCCGATATAGCTGGAAAATTGATAGGAGAACTGATGTTGGAATCGGAAACCGGCGTCAGGGTCATCGCCATACGGAGAAAAAAAAGATGGTTGTACGGACCGGACAGCCGGACCAGGTTATCAGAGGGTGACCTTTTGATAGTGAGAGGGGTCGAAGAAGGTTATAAAGAACTTAAGGCGGTAGCTCATGATGAAAAGAGCTGGCGGAGCGTGATATCATGAAGGAATTAGAACGCTATATCTTGGATATGAAAAACACTTCTGAGTTGATGATCGACCTAGCCTACTCCGCATTGATTTACCATGATAGAGATATCGCCAAAGAAGTCATAGAATTGGAAGAAAAAATAAACGGACTGTTCGATCAGATCCAGAAAGCTTCTTTGAGGAACTGCGAAGGAGAAAACATCGGCAGGTACATCATAATGATGAGGATGTCGGATTCGATAGAGAGGATCGCCGATTCCGCTTTGGATATCGCCGACGTCGTTTTGAGAGATATAGATATACATCCAGTCATGAAAAAAGGGTTAGAAAAATCCGACGTTTTCATGGTCAGAAAGAAGATATCTCCCGGATCGATGGTAGATGGGAAAAAGATAGGTGACCTCAAGATCGCTAGTGAAACTGGCATGTGGATAATAGCGATAAAAAGAGGGAGAAGTTGGATATACGGGCCGGATGAAAAAGATGTTCTGAAGGGTGGCGACGTGATATTCGCTCGTGGACCCATGGACAGCGAGGAGAGTTTAGGGGAGATGATCGATAGAAAATGACCGTCATTTTTAAATAGTCAGATGAGGATGGAATGTAATACAGAAGAAAGATTGTATGGATATCTCTACAGGTTTGTAAGATGATGTTTGAACTGCCTTGTGACTATTATATCAGGGAAAAGTTCTTTTATCGTAATGCAATGTAGAGATAGATAGCGGTGTGGTTATAATGGCGAGCCCCGGAAAGGATAAAACTTCAACTAAATCAAAAAATCCATTGGGTATGCTTACTTCCTTATTTAGTTCTAAAGGACCTAAAAGGGTGAAATTACCTAAATCAGAAGTCGAGAATAAGAAGATGGTAGAGAAGGGAGAAGGTGGCTGGATATCTGACTATACCAGACTACCGACAATCGAGGGAGAGAACATAACCGTAAAGGAGATAATCCCTATAAGACCGCCATACAGCTACGCTAGAATATTATATGATGAAGATGATAAAGATTACTTATATCAAGCCATCGAACCCGACCTGAACGAGAAAGAACAAAGGATGTTCAAACTTATCAAAGATACACTGGACAGGACATTATCTTATGATTGGGAGAAGATGGAAGAGAAGGACAAGGAAGAATTTTTGAGGGAGAGTGTTGAAAGCTATATCGAGAGCAGGGGGATCAAGCTAGATAAAAAATCCGAGAAAAGGGTCATATACCACATCCTCAGAGATTACGTAAGATATGGTCCTCTAGACGTTCTTATGAGTGATGATCAGGTAGAGGATCTTTCTTGTGACGGTATAGATATCCCTCTTTTCATATATCATTCTAAATACGAATCCGTTAAAACAGATGTAAAATTCGAGAACGAAGACAGGTTGAACAATTATATCATCCAGTTGGGTCAGAGATGTGGAAAACAGGTTTCCGTTTCTACGCCGATTTTGGATGGGACCACTAAAGAAGGGCACAGGGTTCAGGCGACCTATGCTAAGGAAGTGTCCACCAGGGGTTCATCTATAACCATCAGGCGGTACAAGGAAGAACCGTTCACGCCGGTCAAATTGGTCACTTATAATACCGCATCTCCGGAGATGGTAGCCTACATGTGGCTCATGGTCGAGAACGAGAAATCCATGATCGTAGCGGGAGGTACTGCCTGCGGTAAAACAGCTACACTGAATGCGGCTTCACTGTTCATCCCACCCGGTCCGAAGATAGTTTCCTTGGAGGATACCAGAGAGATCAACCTTCCACAGGAGAACTGGATACCCAGCACGACCAGGACGGGAAGCGGGACCAAAAGGGGGCCCGAAGGAAGAGCGCCCGGCGAAGTCACCATGTACGATCTCGTTAGGAACGCTTTGAGGCAGAGGCCTGATTACATAATCGTCGGTGAGGTCAGAGGTAAGGAGGCCAACACGATGTTCCAGGCCATGGCGACGGGTCACACAACATACAGTACCATGCACGCGGACTCTGTCGAATCTATGGTGCACAGGCTGGAGAACCCACCTATCAACTGCCCACGTGTTCTATTGACCGCTCTCAAATTCGTTATAATCCAGACCTTCGCTAGAGTGGAAGGAGAAGAGGTCAGAAGGATCCAGGAGATAACCGAACTGGTTGGTTTCGAACCGGAGAGCGACGAACTTATCACGAACACAGTTTTCGAATGGAACAGGAAATCTGACGGTTTCGTTTACAAAGGTCACAGTTTCAACTTCGACGAGATAACGGAGATGAAGAACTGGACCCAGGAGGAGATGAACGAGGAATTCGGTGACCGTGTCGAGATAATCGAGTACATGGTGAACAAGGGTATGACCCATTACAAAGAGATCGCGAAGATAGTAACATCATATTACAAGGAGCCGGAGGAAACACTCGCTAGGATAAGAGGTGATAAGTGATGGTCGAGATACAGGACACCTTCAAGAAACTAAGCTTTTCCAAAGACGATTTCATATCTACGAAGAGAGTAAAACCCAGCGATAGGATAGAAAAATACGGACCTCATGTTGTAAGGTTACCAAAAGAGGCGGTACCGGAATATCTTGATCTCACACCTTACCAGCAGTTCTGCTGGAGGACATTGGGTCACATAGTCAAAAGAAAGAAAGTAGAGAACGAAGAACTGGAAGATGACCTTTTGAAGGCTCATAAGAAGATCAGAGTTGAAGAGTATATATCATACGTTTGGATGAGCACAATATTGGCCCTGGTCGGCGGGATTGGAGCGGGTATTGTCATAGGGCCGATATTGGATCAGATATTGAATTTCGGTTGGCTCCTCTTCGGCGCTGGAGCTATTGTAGCGGTTGTTCTACCGATCGCTACTTACTTCGGCTTGATGGCGGCACCGGGTATGGCGGCCAACAGCCGTGCTAAAAAGATAGATAAAAAATTACCAGACGCCATGAGTTTCATCGCATCCATGGCATCTGCAGACGTTAACATAGATCTTATATTCAAAGAACTTTCAAGACAACCACTATACGGGGAGGTCAGGGAAGAAGCAGAGTGGATCACCAGAGATACCGAACTTCTCGGTATCGATATATTGAGCGCCTTACAGAGAGCGGCTGACAGGACCCCATCAGACAAATTCAGAGATTTCATACAGGGTGTTATAACGACATCGAGGTCTGGTGGTAAGCTCAAGCCTTATTTTACCAATAAGTTACAGGAGTACCAGGACAGCAGGAAACTCGTCGTTCAGCAGAAGATGGAAACTTTGGGTATGATGGCAGAGTCGTTTGTAACTGTTGTCGTAGCTTTCCCACTCTTCCTTGTGGTTATAATGGCGATCATGGCGATCATGAGTGGGATGGGAGGCGGAAATCCGATACCTTTACTTTATGCTATAGTTGGGATCATGATACCCGGCTCACAAGCAGGATTCATATTCATTATTTGGTTGATAAATCAGGATTAGTGATATCGATGCCTCGGAAAACTGAAAGGTCAGCGTGGGAAAAGTTCCTCAACTTGGGGAAAACAAAAGAGATCTTGATAGTGTCCTCAGTCGTAGCTGCAGCTTTGGGGTTCATCATGATTTTAGATGCATTAGAAGCGGCTCCTATACCATTAGATCCGATAGATTGGGCTATGTTGGCAGCCATGGCCTTCCTAGGGCCAGTAGGTTTTTATGTAAACAAAAAACAGGCTGAGATCGAGAGGATCGAGAGAAGATTACCGGACTTTCTCAGGGATGTCGCTGAAGCCGGCAGGTTCGGTATGACACTGGCCGACGCGATAGTCGTATCAGCTTCTGGTAGGTACGGCAGTTTGACACCTGAGATCGAGAAGATGGCGGCCCAAATAGATTGGGGGGTACCAGCTTCTGAAGCTTTGGAGTTGTTTTCCGAAAGGATAGACACACCACTTGTCAACAGGGTCGTCGCCATCATCATAAAAGCGAACGACGCCGGTGGTAACGTGGCGGATGTTCTTACGATGGTTTCCCACGATACCAAAGAAGTGCATCTTTCAGAAGACGAACAGAGGATCGCTATGACCTCTTATCTGGCTGTTATCTACATATCCTTTGCTGTTTTCATCGTAGTTATCATAATATTAAATACTCAGTTCCTTGCACAGATGGCTGAAGCCGGTGCACAATTAGAAGAAACCGAAATCAGCAGCGGTTCGGATGTAGCATCGGGAGGAGGTGGCATGGGTGGTGCACAGATAGAAACCAGTAGGATACCCACCATCAAATACATATTCACTTTGGCTGTGTTCGCTCACGCTTTGGGAGACGGCCTTGTAGCGGGTGTACTCCAGAAGGGAAAGATCGCAACGGGTATGCAGCACAGCTTCATACTGACGCTTATGGGGTTCATAGCATTGAGAGTGATGTTCGGAGGAATAGGATTGATGTGAGGTAGAATAACATGGCCACTATAACAGATAAGATAAAACAAAAACTAATTTCAATCTCCGGCAACAGCAAACCCAAGAAGGTTTACTTGTCTTCGAACGAAGTCAAAGGAGAACAGAAGAATAAAGTAACCGACATCCCGAAGATAGCAGATGAAAATATCAAGGAGATCGAGATCAATCCCGTGAATGAACCGTATACTTATGTTAGGATCAAATACGATAACGTTTCAAACGAGTATATCTATGAAGTGATAGAACCGGACCTAGATGAGGATGAACAGACCCTATTGGAGACATTGAAAGATAATCTTGTAGATAGAGTCGAATTAACAGAAATGGAAACAAATGAACAAAGAGAGGGATATCTAGAGGAAAAGGTGAACCAGATCCTTCACGACCTGGAACTATCTTTGAAGAAAGTCACTAAACAGAGATTGATGTATTACATAAAGAGGGATTTCCTCGGGTTCGGAGCTATAGATGTGATCATGAATGATGTAGATCCAGAAGATATTTCTTGCGATGGCGTGGGTATACCCATATACGTTTTCCACAGGAAATACGGCTCCATGAAATCCAATGTTATCTTCGATAATGCTGAAGAACTCGACAATTTCGTTATATGGGTCGCACAGCGATCTGGTAAGCACATATCCGTGTCAGATCCCATGTTAGATGCGACGATGCCCGACGGTTCTAGACTTCAGGAAACTCTGGGAACACATGTAACTCAGCGCGGTTCATCGTTCACTATCAGGCGTTTCGAGGAAGAACCATACACGCCTATCAATCTAACACATTTCAAGACGTTCAGCCCGGAGATGATGGCCTACGCTTGGATAGCTATCGAGAACGGTCAATCTATGCTTATATGCGGAGGTACTGCTTCTGGTAAAACGACAACACTGAATGCCATATTACTGTTCATACCTCCTCAGATGAAGATCGTGAGCATAGAAGATACGAGAGAACTAAATCTCCCCCATGATAACTGGGTCCCTCTTCTTACTAGGAGCGGATTCGGTGAGACCGATGAAACCGGTAAGAAGGCCGGAGAGATAAATATGTTCGAACTTCTACAGGCAGCTCTCAGGCAGAGGCCTCAGTACATGATGGTGGGGGAGGTAAGAGGTGCAGAAGCTTACGTCGTTTTCCAGGCCATGGCAACGGGTAAAGCTGCGTATACCACTTTCCACGCAGACGATGTCCAGACCATGGTTAACAGGATGGAGAACGACCCTATCAACTTACCACGTGCTCTCGTTGCAGCTTTAGATGTTGTTTTGCTGCAGGCTAAAGTGAAAGTAGGGAAAGGGATGGTCAGAAGGATCAAAGCGATCACCGAGATAGTCGGGGTTGAACCGGAGACCAACGAACTGATCACCAACGATGCATATTCGTGGAATCCAGCGGATGATTCTTTCAATTACAGCGGGCACAGTTATATCTATAGTAAAGTTGCCGAATCTAAAAATTGGACCTCCCGTCAGATGGAGAGAGAAGTGAAGAGGAGGAAGATGGTACTCGATTATCTAAATAAGAACGACATCACCAATTACAAGGAGTTCGCTCAGATCACGTCCTCATATTATAGGGATAAAGAATCAGTTATCGAGATGGTAAAAGAAGAGATGGAAGAATGATTTTGAGAAAGGGGATTACCTATGAAAAATAAAGAAATCAAACGGATAAGGCTCAGGAGATCCGGTCTAAAGGACGATGATGAGGGAGTGGCCACAACGGTTGGTACGATAATGGCTTTGCTCGTTTTCTTGAGTTTGTTATCACTCATAACTCAGCAGTACGTTCCGGTATGGATGGAGGATAAAGAAGCATACCACATGGATGACGTGATGATGCAATTTTCATACTTGAAAGGTAACATCGACAACCTGGTTATGAACGATTTCACAGACTATCCCTTGTATTCCTCATTCAAATTGGGTTCCGAAGGTGTTCCCTTATTTGCGAGTTCGTCCCCTGGGATAATGAGAGCTAGACCGGGTAGTGGCGAGTTCAATCTATATTTCAACAGTTCTGATTATGACGAGCCCCTGGATTTCTCAGCCAGCGGTAACATGTCATTGGAAGTTATGAACAGATATTTCGAAGAACAGAAGATCGTATACGAGTACGGTGCTATACTTTTAGAACAGGGCAGCAGTGAGGATTCGCTTATAAGAGCTAACCCGCCTATAGACATACAGAACAAATCCGGCTCTTATTACTTGAACGTCAATCTGGTGGATATAAGAGGAGAGCAGAGAAATATTGGTGGGGCCGGCTCGGTAGGAGTCACTACTGAGTTGTTAGGGACCTTCAGAAGTACTTTCCAGGACCGGAATGAGAGTCAGATATCGAACACGACAATCTCTCTGAGGACATATTACCCCTCAGCTTGGAAGGGATGGCTGTTGAACGAGACGGACCTGAAGAGCAAAGAGATAACCGTTTCCGGGAACAGGATAACAGTGGATCTATCTAGAGCTTACATGGATATAGAAGAGATAAAGGTGACATTAGCTACGGTAGATATGACGATTTCAGTATGAGTGTGAGTCTATATAATATATAGAACAGGGGGACAAGGGGATAACAAACCCTGTCCGGGGACGTAAGTCAGTTCGCTCATCTTATCTTACGGTCACAAATTTTCGTATTTGAGATCGTATTCTTAATACGATCATTTTTTTATGATATTCTGCACAATCTATCGGATAAAAAAATTAGTAAAAAGAAGGGGTTTTTTGGAAGTGGTTTTATTCTTCTTCCTCTTCACCGGGTTTCTTGACTACCTTCTTCTTGACCTTCTTGGCGACCCTCTTAGGCTTTTTCTTGACCTTCTTCTGTACCTTCTTAGGTTTCACTTTCTTCGTTTCTTCTTCAGCCTTCTCGGGTGCCTTCTCTTCTTTCTTCTCTGGTTTCTCTATCTTCTTCTTTGGTTTCACTTTTTTCTTCGGTTTCTCTTCTTCATCTTCGAGCTCTGGTAATCCTGGCGATGGTTTTTCTTCACCAACATGTATCAGAGTGCTTCCGCACTTGTGGCAGATAGCGTCATCGACACTGTTGAGAGCACCACATTCTGGGCACTCGATACCGCCCTTTCTTCTTCTTTCCTCTTCACGCTCGAGCCATTCGTCGAATGTGAGGTATGTGGGCTGTTCTTCCCACCAATCCATGAAATTATCCTCTGAGAACTCGTCGCCAAGTTCTTTCTTGGCTTCCTTTCTGTGTTTATCTACGTATTTCTCGTATTGTTCTTTCATCCTGTCGCTGTATTCTTCGACCTCTTCACCTGTCATTATGAACTCTGCCCCGCAGTGTGGACACGCATCCGCATCGGCGGGTATCCACTCACCACATTCGCTGCACTTGACGGTATCCATCTCGAATTCAGTACCACACTTTGGACATTTGTTCGAGTCCGCTGGTATGGTCGCACCACATTCGCCGCACTCGACCCATTCTCCAAGGCCTTTGTATCTTAAGTAAAGCAGTATACCTCCGAAGCTTGCTCCCGCTGCAGCGACCAATATCACAGCTATGAGCCACAAGGGGATACCTCCTTCGCCACCTGTTACTTGGAACGATTGATCACTTACATGTGCATCTTCGAAATTAGGATGCTCTGCAGTCAGTTGAACTCTGTATTCACCTGCTTTATTTGGTGTGGTTATGAATATGGTGTATCGGCCGTTCGCGTTCGTTTCACCTGATGCTATGGAACCTACTTCATTATCGTTCTCATCGACCAGACTAGCATTTACGGTTATACCCTCCATCGGTTTGTTATCCTGTCTCCTTAAGAGGGTTCCTTGAATAGTGATCTGCTGGTTCTTCTCCTGTTTAGTGTCCGGGATATCGGGTTCTTGGAATTCTAGTTGAAGTGGATCTATGGTTATACCCAAAGATTGACTGATGGATATACCCGAGTACTCAGATGTGTTCAATGAGACCACTAAGTTGTCTCCACCACTGATGTCGACAAGCCAATCCGTATAAACTGTAACTTCTTCATCGACCAATATATCCATCTTCTTGTTGGCTATCGTGTAGTCTGTATTTTGGATACGGACAGATGTATTGATCAGGTCGGTTCCTCCGGAGTTCAACACGCTGAAACTGATATTGAGCTCATCTCCTTCGGTAATATTTATCGGATCGATCACTTCTTCATCGACCATCAGATTTATGTCTGATGTGAATTCTGGATTCGGAAGCGATTTGACTGTGATGGAGGTCTCTCCTTCATTATTAGCTACGTTAGCATCGTTTATCGGGCTAACATTGGGGTCTACATAGACTCTGATTGTCCTTGTATGTTCATCCATCGTCTCATCCATGGTCGATGTCCAAGTGATGCTGGAAGTTTCAATTTCTCCACTTCTGATACTGATAACCTCTTCTCCTATCGGCTCATCAACACCGTCTAGATAGAATCGAACGTTGACATCGCTTGCATCCGCTTCACCCAGGTTCTCTATCTCAGCACTTATCTGTACCGGTTGACCAACAGTAACTTCACCGATGTCGGTCGTTACGCTCTCATCTTCAACGTGAAGATCTGGAATATAGAGTGTTTCGAATCTGAGAGTTACAGGGATTATATTTTCAGTAGACGGATAATCGGGGAGTTTCATCTGTACCGTTGGGTCTATGGTGTATTCACCGCTGTCCACGGAGTAAGTAGAATCGATCAAGTAGTTACCCACGAATGTGAAATCTCCAGATGTGAGAATATTGGTAAGAGCTGGGATATAGACCATACCGTCCGAATCAGAAACCCCTGATGCTTGATAATCCGTGAGTTGACTGGATATGACCACTTCCGCTCCGTTGATTGATATGCTGCTGTTACTGACTGTGTTTACTTCCAACCACCTGTAAAGCATGATCCTCGAATTGCCCGTCATATCGATCGAGTCCACTTCTACCGCTGTAAGTGACCCTCGGGTGTCGTTGAAGTCGTTCAAGTCATCTGCGAAACTTGAGTTCGTGCAGTCGATCCTGCTCGGTGCGATGTCTAAAGACGGCGAGTTGAAAGAGGTACCTTCTGAAGTGAATGTTCCTCCTTTGATGTCGATATAACTCTCCACTTCGCTGTCCATGAAGTTAAGAGAACAATCGTCCGTACCGTGTATCTTAGCTGATGGGTAGATGAACGAATTTTGTGAAGATGTGAAAGTCCCCTGTTCATCGACGATGATATCGAAATCCAGGTCCGAATAGATCACCGTGTTGGATAAGGTCATCTGACCGTTGTCCGTCACGAATATACTGAATTCGCCTGGATTGTCCATCATCATATCCAATTCTGCTTGTCCTCTTTCGCCTTCGATGATCAGCCTTCCCGTTTCTTTGACAACGATAAAACCGTTGATACCGAAGTTCCCATTGATCTCGTATGGTGAGTTTTCGTCATCAACTATCAGGTCGTATTGATAATCCTCGCTGAATATAGGCGCTTTGACACTAGCCTGATCCTCGCTGACCGTTACGTAGATCCAATGATTCCCCCTATCTTGTGTTTCCCATGAAACGGTAACGGATTGATTTGAATCTGCTGGGACGCTCACGAGGGCCGAATCGATAATGTTGCCCGATGAAGGTTCACCTTTATAGAATACAACGTTCGCATCCGTGATGTCTTCTCCACCGGAGTTCATGATGTCAGCGGTGATATCTATCGATTGGTTTACCTGTAAGTATTCTGTAGATGATGATAATGTTAGGTCTGCTACCGATAACTCAGCAGGTTTTTGGATCGTTATAGTAGTTGATGCCGAGTTGTTGCCCGTGATGGTCTCGTATCCCGAATCTTCTGTTACAGATACTGATACAGTTCGGACCTGGCTGAGTGCTTTACCCTCGATCTCTGCCAGCCACATGTGATTTATCTCTACGGGCGAACCTCCAGGACTAAGACTCGGAGCTTCACCGTAACCGACAGGTTCTCCGTCGACGGAAAAAGTCACGTTGATATTACCTGAATCCCATCCCCCTACGTTCGATACCCAACAGCTGAACTCGACCATGGTATCTTCATGAGGGTCTGTTGGATCAACAGATAGTGTAGAGGGTATGACATCTGGCCCTTCCTTCACCACTATTTTTTGAGTTTCATTATTGTTGGTT